>NZ_JBIVEG010000002.1:0-170712 GCF_044747545.1 Streptomyces sp. NPDC090077 | reverse complement strand
CCGCGCGGCCCCGGGGTTTGGGGGGGGGGGGGGGTTCGGGCGGGGGGGGGGGGGGCCCCCCGCGGGGCCCCCCCCCCCGGGGGGGCCCCCCCCCCCGGCGGGCTATGAGCGGCTGCCACGGTTGTGGCAGCATCGGCACCGCGGCTGCCGCTCCGGGGGCAGCGCCTCCCCGCGCGTGCCGGGGTGCTCCGTCCTGCCGCGACTTCGGGAGACCAGCCGGTGACAGCAGCCTTCTCCGCATCCGCCGCGACCGCCCCGCAACCGGCCGACTCCGCCGAGCGGATCGCCGACCTGGGGGCCAAGCTCGGCCGGAGCCGCGAAGAGGTGCTGGTCCCGCAGGAGCTGCACCTCGCCTCCGGGGTCCCGCTCGACGTCGTACGGGCCCTCCTCCAGGGGCGCCCGGCCGGCGAGCCGGACATCCACGAGCGGTTCCGGCAGCGGCTGGACCTCCTCCACGGGACCTTCCTCAAGGACAACGGCCGCCGGTTCTCGCACGGCGAGATCGCCCGGCAGAGCGGCATCTCCCGGCAGCAGGTGCAGGCCCTGCTCGGCGGGGACCGCCGCCCGACGATGGACCACTGCGCCCGGCTGGAGCGCTTCTTCGGGCGGCCGGCGGGCTTCCTCCAGTCCGAGGACACCGAGGCACTGGGCTGTGCGCTGGCCGCCGTCGAGAAGGCGCTGCTCCAGGAGTACCAGGAGCACAGCGAACGCGGCCTGGCGAAGGGCCTGGCCGGCGCCGGCCGGCCGAGCCTGTACGAGCGGCACGGCGTCGACGGCATCGCCCTGCGCGCGGCCCTGCTGCCCGACCAGGGGCGCACCAGGCTGCTGGAGTGGCTCGACAACTACATGGACGAGCGTGCGGCCGAGGCGGAGCAGGGCCCGGCCGGCGACGCGCGCTGACCGGGCGCGGGCCGATGGGGCATGAGGAAACAGGGGCATTGGGGAGAAGCGTGTTCAAGCAGCGGGACGTCGTCCGGCAGTCCGTCGGCGCCCTCGTGGTACGCGAGGACGCGACCGGAGACCACCAGCCGGAGCCCGGGCACCGCCGCCGGTCCGCGGGGGAGTCGAGATGAACAACGTCTACTACTACTTCCCCGCCGCACTCCTGCTCGTCTCCTTCGCGATGAGGCTGCCGGGCCTCGTACGCCACTGGCGCGACCCCCTGGTCCGCTCGGTGGGCGTCGTGATCCCCGTCGGCGCCGTGGTGTTCTTCTGCGCCGCACCGCTGACGGTCTCCCAGGTGAACCGGCTCACCGGCGTCGCCAACTTCTCGGCACCGCTGGTCTTCGCGCTGGTCACGGCCGGGAGCGCCAGCGTGATCATCCTGATGCTGACGTGGCGGGGCGGACCGGAGCAACAGCGCCGCAGGGCCACCCGCTGGTGCGCCGGTGTCTACGGGGCGGTCATCGTCGCGCTGCTCACGCTGTTCGCGCTCGGGGACGCCCCCGACGAACGCCTGCTGGACTTCGACACGTACTACGCCACCGCGCCGTTCCTGCGCGAGATGATCGTCCTCTACGTCCTGGGGCACGCGGTGGCGACCGTCGTGCTGTCGGTGCTGTGCCGGCGCTGGGCGCGCGAGGTCGGCGGCCTGCTGCGCGCCGGGCTCGTCCTCATCGTCGCCGGGGGAGTCCTGAACCTGGGCTACGCCGTGCTCAAGCTCCTCGCGGTCGGCGCCCGCTGGACGGGCCACGACTGGGACGCCGTCAGCACCACCGTCGCCCCTTCCCTGGCCGCCCTCGCCTCCCTGCTCCAGTGCGTCGGGTTCGCCCTGCCCGCCGTCGGCCAGGGCCTCGTGGGGTGGTGGCGCCGGAGGGACCGCTACCGGCGGCTCGGCCCGCTGTGGGAGGCCATGCGCGAGGTCATCCCGTACGAGCTGGTGCGCATACCGTGGTGGTCCTCGCTGAGCAGGCGCCACCTGCGGCGCACCTGCGACATCCGGGACGGCCTGCGGCTCCTGGCCCCCTACCTGGAACTGGGCGCGGGGCCGGACGGCCGGACGCCGGAGAAGGGCCCCGGCGCGCTCACGCCGCAGGCGGCGGCCCGGGCGGCGCTGGTCATCGCCGCGTTCGACTCCCTGCGCACCCAACAGGGCGGCGGCAGCCTCAAGTCCCTGACCGAGAGCGACGAGGGGCTCGCGCGGTTCTCCGACGCGGTGCACGCCGCATCGCTGCTCGACGGAGCCGACCGGCGGCGGTCGGCGCAGCCCGCGCAGGTGCCGCCGGTCCCTGTCGTCCCGCAGGTCCCGCCCGTGGTCCCCGCCCCCGGGGACGTGCCGCCGGCCCGCTCCGGCCGGGCCGAGTGACCCGCCCCTCCCGGCGGGCCGGGGCGCGCGCCGTCGTCATCGGCGGCGGCCTCGCCGGGATGCTCGCCGCCGCCGCCCTGCGCGGCGCGGTCGACGAGGTCCTCGTCGTCGAGAACGACCGCTTGCCCGACGGGCCGCTGCCCCGCAAGGGGCTCCCCCAGGCCCGGCACGCCCACATGCTCTGGAGCGGTGGAGCCCGCGCCGCCGAGGCCCTGCTGCCCGGGATCACCGAGCGCTGGCTGGCCGCCGGGGCCAACCGCATCCCGGTCCCGACCGGCATGGTCGCGCTCAGCGGGCAGGGCTGGTTCAGGCGCTGGGACCGCGAGACCCACATGCACGCACAACTCCCGCCGCTACTACGAGCGGGTGCGGGACTGGCCCGAGCGCTTCGTCGTCCTGGGCGACGCCCTCGCCGCGTTCAACCCCGTGTACGGGCACGGCATGTCGGTCGCCGCGCAGTCCGCCGCCGTGCTGCGGACGGGGGCCCGGACCCGCGGCGTGGACGCCCCCCACCTCGCCCGGCAGGTCCAGCGGGCCATGGCGAAGCGGGTCGACGCCGCCTGGGACCTGGCCACGGGGCAGGACATCTTCTACCCCGGGGTGCGGGGCGGCACCCCGAACCGCCGGGACCGGGTCCTGGCCCGCTACGTGGACCGCCTGGTGGCGACCAGCTGCGGCAGCTTCTCCATGGTCGAGGACCTCACCGACGTCACCTCCCTCCAGACCCCGCTCGCCACGCTGGCCAGGCCGCGCGTCCTGCTGGGAGCCGTACGGGGCCCCCGCCGCCCGCCCCTGACCGGCCCGCCGCTGACGGCCCGCGAACTGGCCCTCGTCCACGCCCCGGAGCGGGGGTGAGGGCGGAGAAGCCCGTTGCGGCCCGGCGGCGGAGGGTGTTGGCTCTGGATCATGGTCGGCGACCGTGCCGGCCACGTGACCAGGGGGGAACCACCACATGCGCAAGCACCGAGTCCGCATCACCGCGGCGGCCGTCGCGGCGTCGGGCCTGATCGCCGGGATCGCGCTCGCGACCGGCATGGCCCAGGCCGACCCCACGACGCCGGACCCGATACCGAGCCAGAGCCCCGGTCCCGGCCCCAGCCCCACGTGCGCGTCACCGACTTCGGCCCCGACCCCGCCTCCGACCCTCGCGCCGACCCCGACCTCGGCCCCGAGCACCGCTCCGACCCGCACGCCGGCCCCGTCGTACGCGCCGACTCCGGCCGCCTCGGTTCCGACCCCCACGGCGGTCCCGACGTACGCGCCCGCGCCGGCCTCGGTCCCGGCGTACGCGCCGACCCCGGCCCCGACGCCTCCGCCCACGGCGGCCCCCGCCTCCGCACCGGCCCCGACGTCGGTACCGCCTTTGTCCCCAGCCCCCACGTGCACGCCGGCCCCGGCCTCCACCCCCGCGCCGACGGCGAGCCCGTCCGCCTCCGCGCCGACCCGCGGGCCGGTTCCGACGCAGGCCCCCACCCGCGTACCGCCGACGTCCGCCCCTCCGTCAGCGGGGTAGCGCGGGCCGCGCAAGCCCCTGATCGGGTGCCGGGCGGCGCCGACCACTCGAACGTGTGGGTTCAAAAGCGGGCGGGCAGGCGGCTGCTGACCGGCACGCCGGGTCCGCATTCACGTTCGAGGGGTTCGCCCGTCCGGGGCCGTTACGGGCGCGGAACCGGGGCGTTCTTGGAGCACCAGTGCCAACCGGCCGCCCAGATGGAGGACACCGTGCATCCCGGACCCGCACCCGCCCCCTGCCGCCCCGGATTCGAACAGCGGCGGCGGACCTCCCCCGCCGCCCGCCCCGCCCGTCCGCAGCCGTCCGGCATCCGCGCGCACCGCGCCGTACGAGCGGACACGAGGTGGGCGGCATGACCGAGCCCACCGTCCCGGGCCCGCGGTCCGCACCGCCGTCCCCGCCCCCGTCCCTGCCGCTGCCTCCCGCGACGGTGCCCGCCGGGCCCGAGGACGGCGACGTGACCGACGGCCTGGAGGAGGCGTACTGGTCCGTCCACGACGGCGCCGCCGCGAGCGCCACCGTGCGCCAGGTGCTCGCCCGCCTCCCCCGGATCACCGCCCTCATCGGCCGCCTCGCCTGGGGGGCGGACCGCCGGGCCACCCTCGCGGCCGTCCTCTGCCAACTGGCCTCCGCGGCCATGACGGCCTTCGGCCTGATCGCCTCCGTCCGGGTCCTCCAGCAGCTGTTCGCGGAAGGCCCGACCCCCGACCGGGTCCGCGCCGCCGTCCCCGAGATCCTCCTCGTGGCGGGCTTCCTCTCCGCCCGCGCGCTGCTGGAAGCGGCCGTGGCGGTGGCCCAGGCACGCGTCACGCCGAAGATCCGCACCGCGCTGGAATGCGAGTTCCTCCACCTCACCGCGCACGTGCGCCTCGAAGCCGTCGAGGACGCCGACTGGCACGACGAGGTCCACCGCGCCAACGACCGCGGGCTGTTCTACGCCCGCATGATCGTGGGCCAGGTCGTCTCCCTCGCCGCCGCGGCCCTCTCCCTCCTCGGCACCGCCGGCGTGCTCGGCGTCCTCCACCCGCTCCTCCTGCCCCTGTTGCTGCTGTCCGTCCTGCCCGTGGGCTTCGCCGCCGTGAGCAGCGCACGGGCCCGGTTCCGCTCCTTCAAGCGGTGGAACGCCCTGCAACGCCGCGTCCGCGTCTTCTCGTGGCTGCTGCTCGACGTGGACGCGGCCGCGGAGCTGCGCTCCGACACCGCCCAGGGCGCCCTGCTCGCCGAACACCGCCGCCTCACCACGAGGATCGCCGAGGAGGACACCCGCCTCGGCGTGAGCTCCGCCCTGCTGGGCCTCGCCGGGCGGGCCGTGGGCGGGACCGGCACCGGCATCACCTACGCGGCCCTGGCCGCCATGCTGGTCGCCGGCTGGCTGCCCCTGGCCGCGGGCGCCGGCGCGGTCCTGGCCATCCAGGCCGGGCAGTCCTCCCTCACCCGGCTCATCGAGGTCGCCCACCTCGTCTACGAACACGCCCTCTGGGTCGACGACCTGCTCGCCGTCCAGGAACGCAGCCGCCGCCTCCTGCCCCGCACCTCCGACGTGCGGGCACCGGACCGGGTGGCGGAGATCGCCGTCCGGGACGTCCACTTCACCTACCCCGGCAAGGACGCGCCCGCCCTGAACGGCGTCTCCTTCACCCTCCGGGCCGGGGAGACGGTGGCGTTCGTCGGCCTCAACGGGTCCGGGAAGTCCACCTGCGCCAAGCTCCTGGCCGGCCTGTACGAGGCCCAGTGCGGCAGCGTGAGCTGGGACGGCGTCGACGTGCGCGAGATGGACGCCCGGTCCGTCCACGAGCGGGTCGCCTGCGTGCTCCAGGACCCCGTCCGGTTCCCCTTCAGCGCCCTGTCGAACATCACCGCCGGCGCCGGCACCCTCACCGAGGCCGACCCCCGGCGCGCCATGGCCGCCGCCCGGGCCGCGGGCGCGGACGTCGTCGTCGCCGCGCTGCCGGGCCAGTGGAAGGCGCTGCTGTCGAAGCGGTTCAAGGGCGGTCAGCAGCTCTCGGGCGGGCAGTGGGCGAAGATCGCGGTGGGGCGGGGCCTCTACCAGGAGGCGGTGCTGCTGCTCCTGGACGAGCCGACGGCGAGCATGGACCCGCCGTCCGAGCACGCCGTGTACGAGGCGGTGCTGCGCGGCCGGCTGCACCCGGACCAGATCACGGTGCTGATCTCCCACCGCCTGGCCAGCGTCGTCGACTGCGACCGGATCCTCGTCTTCGACGCGGGCCGCATCACCGAGTCTGGTTCCCACGAGGAGCTGATGGCCCTGGACGGCGAGTACGCCGCCATGTTCACCCTCCAGGCCAGCGGCTACCGCACCACGGAAACGGGGGCCTGACCGACCCCGGCCGGCCGACCGCTCCCGGTCGGCCGGCCGCTGACCGCACGCTCCTGCACGGATACCCTGGCCGGAGCCCTACCGGGAGGACACCGTGATCACACGAGACTGGCCGCAGATGAGCCGCGAGGCCTTCGAAGCCATCGCGGAAGCCGCCGCACGGCACGACGTCAAGCTCGAACTCGTCAACGGAGAACTGGGAGTCAAGCCCGTGCCCGACGGCGACCACGGCGAGATCATCATGTGGCTGCTGGAACACTGCCTGCGGCAGCGCCCCGACCTGCGCCTGTACCCGGAGCAGGGCCTGCGCGTGGAGGCGTACGGGAACGGCAACGCCCGCCCGGACGGCGTCCTCGCCCCCAAGGGCTACTTCGCGGGCCAGGGGGAGTGGGCGGCCGCGGACGGCGTCGTCATGGTCCTCGAAGTCACCTCGTACGACGCGAGGACCGACCGGCGCGACCGCCAGGACAAGCCGCGCGCGTACGCGGAACAGGAGATCCCGGTCTACCTCCTCGTCGACCGCGACAACGGCTCCCTGGTCCTGCACGCCGACCCGGTCAACGGCAGGTACCACACCCAGACGTTCTTCTTCGGCGACACCGTCCGCATCCCCGCACCGGTGGACATCACCCTGGACGACACGGACATCCTCAAGAACCACGTCCGCTGAGCCCGGCCGGGTCCCTAGGGTTCGAACTTCGTGACGGTGAGGCTGATCATGCTGTCCCCCTCCTGGAGGGCGGAGATGGCGTCCGAGCCCATGGCGGCGAGGAGCAGTTTCCAGTCGCCTTTCTGGTACCGCAGGACGCTGTCGCTCGCGGGGACCTTCTGCCACCCGAGGCGTTCCAGCTCCGGGCCGACGGCGGCCAGGGCCGGCCCGGCCTCCGGGGTCTTGACGGTCCCCATCCAGTCGAACATGTCCGGCCGCTTCGTCCCGTTGCGGGTCGTGGTGGACCCGCCCGACGACGGGTCGATGCCGGCCTTGCGGAGTGCGGCCACGACGTCCGCCTCGACGGTGTCACGCGTCGCCCCGGCGGCCGGGGGCGTGTGCGGGGCGGATGCGGAGGGGGCGGCGCCGGCAGGGGAGTCGTCCTTCGGTCCGGCGGATCCGCAACCGGTCAGGACGGCGGCCGCCGTGAGCACCGCCAGGCCGTGCCTGGTCAGCAGTCCGGTGCCTCTGTGCATGGTGTGCTCCCCCCGAAAATGATCAACACGAGAGTGTCGCACCGGGAGCGGCGGGGGGCACGTGTTTTTCAGCCGCCCTCAGGCCCGGCCCGGCGGCCGCTCCGCGTCGCCGAGGAGCCGTGTCGCGGCGGCTTCGAGTGCGGCGCGGGCCACCCGTCGGCATTCCAGCGGTGCGCACACCTCGAAGGGAAGCCCGCGGACCTCGCCGGACAGGAGCACCTGGAGGTACTCGGGCCCGCCCGTTTCCGCACGGCCCAACAGCACTTCCACGGTGAGCAGGGTTCCGTCCGCGAACCGCTGCGACCCGCTCTGCGGTTCACCGTCGAGCAGCAGGAACTCCTCCTCGTACCGCCCTGCGGGCGCGGGCGCCAGCAGCCACCGCGCGAACCCGGCGGCCAGTGGCGCGCCGCCGGGCAGGGGCGTGCGCCCGATGAAGCAGGCGTCGAGGGACCAGCCGCCGTCCGGATCCCGGCCGACCGCGAGCCACATGTCGTCGGCGGGCACGCCCGGGTGGTGGCTCCCGCGCCAGCCGAACCGGAACCCGGCCTCCTCGCGCCCCGCGGACACCATCGCCCGACCCCTTCCTGCGCCTATGCGGCGGTCGCCCTCTCCGCGTCCACTTCGGCGAAGAAGGCTTCGGCGACGGCCCGGCCGCGCTCGCCGTCCGTGAGCGGCTCGCCCAGGATACGGCCGGCCAGTTCGGTGGCCAGGCCGAGCACATCCTCGCGGAGTTCGGCCTCGGCGACGGTCCGGTCCGCCGCGAGCCGTACGGAGGCGCCCCCGACCAGTTCCTCACGCGCCCGCTGCCCTTCCGCGCGGACGGCGGCGAGCAGCGCCGCACCCTCTTCCAGGGCGGTCTGGCGGATCCGGGCGGCTTCGTGCCGGGCGGCGGTCAACTCGGCCTGGTACACGGCCAGTACGCGCTGAGCTTCCAGTGTCGTCTCCTCGGCCAGCCCCAGCATGCCCTCGGTGGCCTCCTCACGCGCTGCGAGCGTCTTCGCGATGCGGGGGAGGAGGACCTTCAGCATGACGGTGAAGACCGCCAGGAAACAGATCAGGGCGAACAAGAGGTCGATGAGGTTCGGCTTCAAGGGTCCCATGATCGGATCATATGTGCGCAACTGGCTTTCTGTGCGGGCATTTTGCCAGCGGCCCGTTCCGGCGGCCCGTTCCGGCCGGCCGTCGATGCCGAGCGGTGCGGGCCGCTGTCGGTGCTGGGTGAGAGGATCCGTCCATGCCGCTGCCCCAGCCCGATGACCTGACCTCACTGGTCGTACGTACCCACTTCGGCGACGAGGGGGCCTGGGACGCCGTCCGGGCCGCGCTCGACGCCGCCGGTGGCGCGTACTCCAACGCCACCTACGTCAGCGACCCCCGCTTCACCGACGTGGACGTCCCGGTGCTGCTGGCCGAGGAGGCCGCTGCGGAGGAGGACGAGCTGGTCGTCCACCTGTTCCTGGCGGACGCGACGACGATGGCGGATCCGGCGCGCCCGCTCCTGGCCGTGGACCTCTGGGAGGAGCCCGGGCGGACGTTCAGGGTGCCGGCCCGGTGGTTCCCCGACGTGTCCGCGAACCTCAGCATCGCGAACATGGACTTCGCGGAGTTCGCGGACGCCGCCGACGGGTCGGGGACCTTCCGCGGCTTCGGCGAGGAGTGATGCCCGGTCCGGCCGTGCCCGCGCCCCTGCCCGCCGGATGGACGGTCGAGCGGCTCCGCGCGCTGTCGGGGGACCGGACCGCCGCCCCGCTCACCCTCGACCGGCTCGTGGTCGTCGAGGAACACGGCCGGGACGACTACGAGGTCCTCCGGCCGGAGGCGATCCTCGGGTTCCACGACCTGTGCCTCGTGCTCGACGGCGGCGAGTGGTTCATGGGGCAGCTCGACACCGACGGATCGGTCGTCTGCTGGGCCTCCTACGGCAGCGACCTGGGCGAGGCCGTCCGCGGTCTGTGAGCCGCCCGCCCGTCAGCTCCGCACGGCACCGGTCAGCGGGGACAGCAGCTGCCAGCCCATCGTCTCGTACAGGGCCCGGCCCTCCGGGGTCGCGACCAGTACGCCCTCCGTGGCGCCCTCGGCGGCAGCGGCGTCGGCGAGGGCGCGCATCATGACGCGGCCCAGGCCGCGGCGCTGGTGGGCGGGGTCGGTCTCCACCTGGTCGACGACGAAGGCGCTGCCGGTGAGGCCGGCCTGGCCGCGGGCGGCGAAGGCGCCGTCGGCGGTGCGGACCAGGACGCGGGCGACGCCGCCCCGGGTCCAGGTGTCCAGCCGGTAGCCGTCGGCGATCCGCGGGGCGGGCCCGGTCCGGGCGGTGTGCGGCGGGGCGGCCATCAGGAAGCCGGCGCCGCCGGCCAGGGACCAGCCGGGGCCGAGCCAGGAGGCGAACTGCTCCGGCTCCGCGGGCGCCTTGAGCCAGGTGCCGGGTGCGGCCGGGCCCCCGGTGATCCGGCGGACGGCCGCCTCGTCGGCGGCCGGCAGCACGTGGCGCACGACGTGCCCGGGGAGCCCGACGTCGATGCTGAAGCCGCCGGGCGTCGGGACGGGCTCGGCCGCGCCGCGGGACACGGTCCAGCCGTGGATCCACGTCCGTACGGCCCCGGCCGTGTCGTGGTCGTGGGTGCTCATCAGGTGCGTCCCCTCGTGGAGCGGGTGATCGTTCCGGCGCAGCCCAGCCTGCCCTTGTTGCGAGCGATGTGCAATAAGGGCGAGGGCTGGAGGTGCTGTGTGTCAGGCCACCTCCACGCCGTCCAGTTCGGCGAAGTACGCGCCCTTGGAGAGGCGGAGCGTGTTCCAGCCCTCCCGCAGGGCGACGGTGGTCTCCGTCGTCGCCCACTCGTCCCAGCCGGTGTGCCGGTAGTGGACGGTGCCCGCGGGGCTGCCGTTGACCGTCAGGCCGTGCGTGGCCTCCGCCGGGGATCCCGTGCCGTCCCGGGAGCCGTTGCCGAACCACACCGACAGCCGGTGTTCCCCCGCCGAGGCGGCGAAGACCGTGAACTCCACGTGGCTGTCGGCGTGGTCGATGCCGCCGACCGCCCTGCCGTCCGAGGCGGACGGTGCGTCGCGGACCGCGGCGTGGTGCACGAGGGCGTGCTCCGCCTGGTAGACGACCTTGCTGCCGCGCACCACGGGGTAGCCGTTCGCGAAGCCCAGGTCGGCGGCGTACATCACCCGCCGGCGCGGGTCGTCGCGCCAGCCGTGGAAGACGATGCGGTCGCGGCCGTCGGGGCCGGTCACCACGTCCTGCCCGCCGGGGCCGCGGACCGTCCCCGAGAGGGTCTCCGTCGTCATCAGCGGCCTGGCCGCCTTGGTGTACGGGCCGGTCAGGGCCGGCGCCACCGCGTAGCTCGTGCGGTACCGGTCGCCGCCGTAGTCGTCGGCCGAGTAGAACAGCACGTAGTGGCCCGCGCGCCTGACCAGGGTGGGGGCTTCGACCAGGTCGCCGTCCTGGAGGGGGTCCTGCCTGATCAGCCCGACCGGGTCGCCGGTGGTACGGGTGCCGTCCCACGAGACGGGCTGCAGGTACAGCCAGGTGTCCCGGCCGCAGCAGTTGCCGTCGTTCTTCCACAGCAGGTAGCGCTGTCCGCCCTCGGTGTAGGAGGAGGCGTCGATGGCGCCGCCCTGCTCGGCCGGGCACACCAGCGGGCCGTCCCCGACCGGCCGGAACGGTCCGTCCGGCGACGGCGACAGCGCGACGCCGATGCACTGCCGGTCGCTCGCCCGGTCGCGCGCGGTGTAGTGCAGGGTGAAGCCGTCGCCGTTGTCGTACACCTCCGGCGCCCACACCAGGTCGCGCCGGGGCACCGCCCACGCGCCGAGGACGGGCAGGACGTCGCCGGTGTCGGCCTTCCACCGTGTGAGGTCGCGGGAGGTGGCGTGCTGGACGTTCTTGCCGTCGCCGTTGGTGGCGTACGCGTGGTACGTGCCGCCGACCTTCACGACGTCCGGGTCGGCGAACTCCCGGTCGAGCACCGGGGCGGCCACGGCCTGGCCGAGGGCCAGGGCCAGGGCGGCGGCGACCGCGCCGAGTGCGAGGCAGCGGAGGGGGCGGAGGGGGCGGGGCGGCGGCACGGGGGCTCCGATCCCGCGCGACCGGGTCCGTAACGGCCGGGTCCGTACGGCCGGCCGGTCGCGCGGCGTCGTCGATGTCGGGTGGTTCCGACTGCCCAACGCGTCAGAGAGCTCCGGGTTGCACCCGCCGGCCCGCTAGCGGGCCGTCAGGCCCAGGAACTTCGCCGGAGCCAGGTCGAGGAACTTCGACATCCCGGTGGCGAGGGCGGCCGCCTCCGGGCCGTCGGGGTCGCCCGCCAGGCTGCGGAACGTCAGCTCCAGGGCCCGGTCGCCGTGCCGCACCAGCAGGGTCGTGATCCGGGCCTGCTGCCCGGGCGCACCGGCCAGCATCGTGCGCATCAGGGCCTCGTCGCCGAACCGCTGCTCCACCTTGAGCGGCTCGCCCGGGTCGTCGGCCGGGTCCACCACCTGGATGGTGATCTCCTCGTCGCCGATGCTCATCGTCCACGAGGCGCACTCGGTGTACACGCGCCGCATGTCGGCCATCCAGGCCGCGGCCGCACCGGGCACCCGCTCCGAGACGCCCTCGTCGACGACTATCGAGGAGTCGGCGTTCATGAACGAGGTCCTGGCCTCCCGAGCGGCCTTGTCGCCGAAGGCCCGGTTCAGCACGGCCGTGAGTTCCGGCGTCGCGGCGGTCATCGGCGGCGGGTCCTCGTCGGACGAGGGGGATGCCAGCTCGGTGAAGTCGTCGAGGCCGGCCGCGGGCAGTTCCGCCGCCGCGACCAGCAGCTGCGCGAGGTCCGCGAGGGAAGCGTCGTCCCGTGTGCTCACAAGTTGCCTTTCGTCCAGGGGTGTTGGGTCGGTCGGGTTGGTGCGTGGTGGCGTCACCGTAGCCCGCCGCGCCGCCGGGACGATCGCGGATCCGCGCAGTGTTTGAAGTCGCGGCCCGAGCGGGTGCCGCCCGCTCGGGCCGTAACGTCGGGTCAGGCCGGGTCAGGTCAGGAGACGGTGATGAACTTGGCGGTGCTCGGCACCCCCTGGGCGTCCAGGGCGAAGAGCATGTAGGTGCCGGGCAGGACCACGCCCTTGTCGGCGGGGACGGACACCGTGTACGTGCCGGCCCCCGCCGGAGCGGACACCAGCGGGACCCGCCGCTGGTCGTTGTCCGTGGAGTGGGTCGCGGCCGCGGCCCGCATCAGGACGAACGAGGCCACCTGCCCCTCGGCGGTGACGGTCAGCGAGCTGCCGGCCGCCGCCCGGGGCGGTACGCCGCCGGTGATGACGGGACGCGGCTTGGCCGAGCCGTCCGCGTTGAGCAGGTACGGCGGGGTGAACACCGCTCCGTCGGCGTGGTTGGTGGCGCAGTCGCCGCACAGGCCGCCACCGCCGGAGAAGACCCGCCCGTCGGGCAGCAGGTTCGCCACGCTGTGGTAGTTGCGCGGGACGGCCATGCTGGAGAGCGGGGTGAAGGTCCCGGTCGCCGGGTCCCACAGCTCGGGGGTCAGCACGGACGTGGCGTCGCTGAACGGCACCGGGTACGCCTGCCCCCCGAACACGGCGACCTTGCCGTCGGGCAGGACGACGCTGTTGCCGAACGCGCGGGCGTGGGCCATGTCGCCGGTGCGCGCGGCCTGGACCCGGTCGCCGTCGATGCTCACGGTGTACGCGCGCCGGGTGGCGGGCGTCTTCTCGTACGCGGGCGAGCCGCCCAGGGTGAGCAGCTTGCCGATGTCGTACGCGACGGCGTTGCCGGTCATGGCGTCCTGGCTGTCGGCCCGGGGGCCGGCGGAGGTGATGCCGCCGTTCCCGCCGGTGGTGATCCAGTTCATCTGCTTGCTCGGGCCCAGCTGGAGCACCTTGCCGCCCGAGGTGGCGTGCAGCCACATGTGGTTGTCGGCCCGGTAGGCGCCGGCCGGGTCGGCCGTCAGCGCCGCGGAGGCGGGGACTCCGGGGAGCCTGCGCCAGGTGCGGGTGTCCGGGGACCAGACCTCGCCGGCCTTGTCGCCCGCGGCCCCGCTCCAGGAGCCGCCGAGGACGAAGGCCTCGCCGGTGGAGAGCAGGGTCATGGCCTGGTAGCCGCGGGCGATGTTCATGCTGGTGGTCGCGGACCAGGTGTCGGCGGCCGGGTCGTAGATGCTCGCCTTCTCCGCGTTGCTGCCGCCGGTGACCAGCACCCGGCCGTCGGCGAGCATCGCTATGCCCGGGCAGAACATGTCGTGGCCGGTGTTGTCGATGCGGCGCTGGGTGACCTTCCCGGTCTTCAGGTCCAGGATCGCGGTCTGGGTGTAGCCGTTGCTGCCGCCGAAGCGGTCGACCGCGTACGCCGACCAGGCCAGGAGTTTGTCGCCCGGCAGGACGGCGGTGGCCACCGGCACCAGCGGGAAGCCGGTGATCCGGTCCCAGGAGCCGTGGGCGGCCGGGTTCGCCGGTCCGCTCAGGCGTATCTCGGCGGCGGAGGTCCAGGGTCCGCGGTTGCCGGCTTCGCCGGTCACGGTCAGGCGTATGTAGCGGGCGTTCTCGGTGCGGGTGAAGGTGGCGGTCTTGACGGTGTCGTCGTCGCGCCAGGTGCCCGCGGAGACCGGGGTGCCGAAGGTGGTGCCGTCGGTGCTGGTGGTGACGGTGTACGCGCCCGCGCGCCCGTTGGGGCCGTCGTTGCGGGGCTGGTAGACGAGGGCGGAGACGGCCGCCGTGCGGTGCATGTCGACGGTGATGCTGTGCGGCAGCGGGGCCGGGGTGCCCGTCCACTTGCTGTGCCAGAGGGTGGCGGCGTCCCCGTCGAGGACGTTGGCCGCGCGGCCGCTCTCCCCGGTGGTCTCCTCGTCGCTCGCCGTCGCCGTCCATCCGGTCCGGGGCAGGTCGACGGTGGCGGCGGGGGTGCCGGGGTCGCCGAGCAGGTTGAGTTCGGCGGCCGAGGTCCACGGGCCGCGGTTGCCCGCCTCGGTGGCGGCGGTGAGCCGGACGAACCGGGCGCCCTGCGGGGCGAATCCGAGGGTCTTGGCACTGGCGTCGTCCGCGAGGGTGCCGGTGGCGACCGGACTGCCCCAGTTCTGCCCGTCGGCGCTCACGCTGATGCTGTACTCGCCGACGCGCCCGTTGGGGCCGTTGGTGCGGGGCTGGTAGACGAGGGCCGAGACCACCGCCGTGCGGTGCATGTCGACGGTGATGCTGTGCGGCAGCGGGGCCGGGGTGCCCGTCCACTTGCTGTGCCAGAGGGTGGCCGTGCTGCCGTCGAGGACGTTGGCCGCGCGGCCGTTCTCGCCGGACGTCTCCTCGTCGCTCGCCGTCGCCGTCCAGCCGGTCCGGTCGAGGACGGGGGCCGTCGGTTCCATGGCGTTCGCCGGGGCCACGCCGTGGTGCGGCGACGCCTTGGCCGTCTGCTGGTCGAGGGCTCCGGGTGCCGGCCGGGGCGCCGGGCTCGCGATGCCGAGCCAGGGGGTGATCCCGACGAGCAGCGAGCCGAGGGCGAAGGCGATGAGCAGGTGGGGGCGGCGTAACGCCCGGGTGAGGATGCGGACGCGTCTGGGCTGCAAGATCGGACCTCCTGGGCCGGCCGTGGAACGTCAACGGTGAACCGTGAAGCGTGAACCTGAACCGTGAACCGTGAACCGATGAGTGCCCCTAGAACATAGGTCAGGGCAGATCAACTCGACCGTCGAACAGAGGAGTTGGCGCGAATGCGCGCCGCGGTGCGCACCGGCGCCACCTTCGAGTGGTGTCGCACACATCCGGTACGCGCGGATTCCAAGGCGTGGGCGGGAGGTGGCACTTCGATCCCCAGGACGAAACGGGACGGCCGACCCGGTTTCCCGGGGATGCGGGTCCCGGCGCGACGCACCCGGGACGGAAACCACGGGGCCGTTGTCGGAGGCGGGTGGCACCATCTGGGCCGTTGGTGCCATCGGCTACAGGGGGTAGGCATGGAGAGCACGACGACGTACGCATGGCCGCGCGGCGCGGAGGCGGCGGACGCCGAGGCGCTGGAGCGCTGGCTGGCCGGCCACGGCTGGGAGGTCGACCCGACGGTGTTCATGGCCGGCGGGCTGGGCCCGGCCGTCCAGGTCCGGCCGATCGGGTCCGGGCCCGAGGGCGAGGGCGCGCCGGACGGCGAGGCCGGGCCGGCGGGCGAGGCCTGGCCGCAGGGGGGCGAGGCCGGGCCGCAGGGTGGGGCCTGGCCGGACGGCGAGGCCGGGCTGCTGATCCTGCCGGGCGAGACGGTGGAGTTCGCCGGGGCGCGGATGCGGATCGCCCGCCCCGCCCCGGCGTACGCGGGCTGACGGCCGGGGCCGGCCCCGGATCCCGGCCGTCCCGCCGGATCCGCAGGGCCGGCCCCGCCCGTCACACCCGTACCCCGGCCCGGGTCAGCCCGCCGTGCGGGCCATCCACGCCTCGACCTCGTCCGCCGAGCGCGGCAGGCCCGCCGAGAGGTTCTCGTTGCCGTCGGCCGTCACCAGCAGGTCGTCCTCGATCCGGACGCCGATGCCGCGCCACTCCTCGGGCACCGTCAGGTCGTCCGGCTGGAAGTACAGGCCCGGCTCCACCGTGAGCACCATGCCCGGCTCCAGCACGCCGTCGACGTACTCCTCGTTGCGGGCCTCGGCGCAGTCGTGGACGTCCAGCCCGAGCATGTGGCCGGTGCCGGCCATGGTGAAGCGGCGCTGGAGGCCGAGCTCGTAGGCGCGGTCCGCCGGGCCCTCGATGAAGCCCCACTCGACGAGCTTCTCCGCCAGGTACCGCTGGGCCGCCACGTGGAAGTCGCGGTACGCGGCCCCCGGCTTCACGGCGGCGATGCCCGCCTCCTGGGCCTCGTACACGGCGTCGTACACCGTGCGCTGCACGGGCGTGAACGTGCCGCCGATCGGCAGGGTGCGGGTGACGTCGGCGCTGTAGAGGGAGTGCGTCTCCACGCCGGCGTCGAGCAGGAGCAGCTCGCCGGGGCGCACCGGGCCGTCGTTGTCGGTCCAGTGCATGATCGTGGCGTGCTCGCCCGCGGCGCAGATCGAGCCGTAGCCCACGGCGTTGCCCTCCAGCCGCGCGCGGCGGAAGAAGGTGCCCTCGATCCACCGCTCGGAGGACGCGACCGCCCGCGAGAGCTCGCCGACGCAGTCGGTGAAGCCGCGGACGGTGGAGTCCACCGCCTTGCGCATCTCGCCGATCTCCCAGGCGTCCTTGACGAGCCGCAGCCCGCTCAGCGCCTCCTCCAGCTCGGCGTCCCGGTCGGCGTCGGTGGTGACCGCGGCCTCCAGCGCCGGGTCCACGCCGCGGACGATGCGGGTGGGCACGCCGGGAGCGGCGGCGAGGTCCTGCGCCGCGGTGCGCACGTCGCGGCAGGACAGCCCGAGCACCTGCTCCGACTCGGCGAGGGAGCGGCGCCGGCCCATCCACAGTTCGGCGGTGTAGCCGATCCAGAACTCGTCGGTGTCCCGGCCGTCGCGCGGCAGCTGGTAGCAGTGCGCGTCGTGGCCGCCGTCCGGGCGGGGTTCGAGGACGAGCGCGCAGTCGCGGGCCTGGTCCCCGGTCAGGTGGACGTAGCCGGTGTAGGGGCGGAACGGGTAGGTGTCGTCGTTCGAGCGGACCTTGAGGCTGCCGGAGGGGATCACCAGCCGCTCGCCGGGGAAGTGCGCGGACAGCGCCTCGCGGCGGCGGGCCGCGTACGGGGCCTGCGCGTCGAGCGGGAGGTCGTGCCGTTCGGTGTCGGCCCAGCCCGTCCTCATCAGGGCGGACAGCTCCTCGGAGATTCCCGAGTAGAGGCCGTTCTTGCGACCCTTCGCCACGTCGTTCTCCTTCTCCCTCTTCGTTCTTGCGGATGGGGTGCGCCCGCCGGGCCCGCGGCCGGGGCCGGGGAGCGGCGGCTCCCGGCGGACGGTACTGCGGTACGGCGGGCCCGGGAGGTCCGGTGGTGCCAGTGGCACCGATCGGCCACCGGCGCCCCGGCGGCCGTCGATAATGCGGTGCATGGCGAACGCGAAACTGGCCGAGGCCCTGCGGATGCTGGGCATCGGCCCCGCGGCGGGCCGCGTGTACCTGGCCCTGCTCGAACGGGCCCCCGCCCCCCTCACGGAGATCGGGGAGGCGGCCGGGCTGGACGGCGCCGGGTTCGCGGCGGCGTACGCGGAGCTGGTGGACGCCGGGCTGGCCAGCGCGGCGACGGAGGGCGCGGACGTGGTGGCGCCGGTGCCGCCCGCGGCGGGCCTGGAGATCCTCGCCCGGCACCGGGCGGCGGAGCTGGAGGGGTCGCGCATCGCCGTGGGCGGCGCGTTCGAATCGTTCCGCCGCCAGCGGCTGGCGGCGTACAACGACAACCTCGTCGAGGTGGTGACCGGCGACGCCATCGGCCCGAGGATGCGGCAGGCCTGGACCAGCGCCCGCGCGCAGATCCGCCAGCTCGACTCGCCGCCCTACTTCCCGCTGGCCGGAGCCCTCGACGACGCGCTGGGCACGCTCGCCCGCGGGGTGACGCAGCGGGTGGTCTACTCGAAGGCGTCGCTGGAGATGGCGGGGCAGCTGGAGACGGCCATCGAGCCGTGCATCGAGGCCGGCGAGCAGGCCCGGGTGGCGCCGACGGTCCCGGTCAAGCTGGTGATCATCGACGAGGCGTACGCGCTGGTGTCCCTGTCGATCAGGGAGGCGGACGTGCACAACACGATGCTGGTGGTGCAGCCGTGCGGACTGCTCTCCGCCCTTCTCGCCCTGTTCGAGCAGACCTGGCAGCAGGCCCTGCCCTTCCACGGCCGCACCACCCGCCCGGCCGGCCTGCCGCCGGCCGACCGCCGGCTGCTCCGTCTCCTCGCCGGCGGCGCGAGCGACGAGGTCATCGCCCGCGAACTCGGCATCAGCCGCCGCACCTTCTTCCGCCGGCTCCAGATCCTGATGGCCCGCCTGGGTGCGGAGAACCGCTTCCAGATGGCCCTCCAGGCCCAGCGCAGCGGCTGGCTGTGAGCGGCGGGCGCGGGCGGGCCGGCGGGCCGAACCAGTGGTGGAGTGCCTCGGGGAGTCCGTCGGGGTGGCCGTCGGGGTCGTCGTGGGCCGGGGTGTGCAGCCAGGCGGTGTGGCCGTCCGGGCGTAGGAGGAGGGCGTGGAGTCCGGGGTGGTCGGGGCAGGCCGCGGTGACGAGGTCGACCCGGTCCGCCCAGCCCGCGGCCGCCTCGCGGACGGCGTCCCCTCCGGTCAGGTCGAGCAGCAGCCCGCGTCCCGGGGCGAGCAGCGCGGCCAGGCGCGTACGGCCGTCGCCCGTGGTCAGGGCGAGGTCGGGGGCCAGCCGGCCCAGCCAGGGGTGGTCGGCCCCGGGGTGCATCCGGTAGCGCGTGTCCAGTCCGGTGACGGTCTCGGCGAAGGCCCGGTTCCCGTGGGGGTGGCCGGCGACGCGGGTCAGCAGGTCGGTGAGCGGCCCGAGCCGGTCGCCGGCCTCGGCGAGCAGCACCTGGGCCCGGGTACTGGCCAGGACGCGCGCACCGGCGGCGTGGCGTTCGGCGTGGTAGCTGCCGAGCAGGTGCGCCGGTGCGGTGCCGCGTACGGTGGCGGCCAGTTTCCAGCCGAGGTTGAAGGCGTCGTCCAGGGCGACGTTGACGCCGATCGCCCCGGCCGGCGGGTGGACGTGCGCGGCGTCCCCGGCCAGGACGACCCGGCCCCGGACGTACGCGGCCGCCTGCCGGGCGGCGTCGCCGAACCGGGTCAGCCAGCGTGCGGAGCGCAGTTCGACGTGGCGGCCGAGCGCGTCGTCCACGGCGGTCTGGAGCAGGTCCAGGGTGACCGGGGTGTCCTGGTCCGCGGGGGGCCGCCGGTCGGCGGTGATGATCCGGACGTACCCGGGGCGGGGGATGGCGAACACGGCCCCGCCGGGGCCGGCGGTCGTGCCGAACGGCAGGGCCCCGGGGTCGGCGAGCTCGACGTCGCCGAGCAGGGAGAAGCGGGTCGCCGCGGTGCCGGGGAAGTCGATGCCCGCCCGTTTGCGGACGGTGCTGCGGCCGCCGTCGCAACCGGCCAGGTACGCGGCCCGGAGGCGGTACTCGCCGTCGCCGGTGGCGAGGGTGGCGGTGACGGACTCGGCATCCTGTTCCAGGGCGCGCAGTTCGTGTCCGCGCCGGATGTCGGCCCCCAGGGCGAGGGCGTGCTCCTCCAGGATCTCCTCGACCCTGGTCTGCGGGATGCCCAGCGTGTACGGATGGCCGGTGTGCGTGCCCGTGAGGGTGAGCGTGACCGGCAGGCCGGAGAACGCGGCGTGCGGGACCTGCCGGCCCTCGCCGACCATCCGCTCCGCGAGACCGCGCCGTTCCAGCAGGTCCAGGGCGCGGGCGTTGAGGTTGAAGCCCCGGGAGAAGTCCGGGCGCCGCGCGTGCCGTTCGACGACGACGGTGTCGACGCCGGCCAGGCGCAGTTCACAGGCGAGCAACAGCCCGGCCGGGCCCGCTCCCACGATCAGCACGCCGGTCATAGGCTGCTTCCCTCCGGGTCGGTGGGGGCGGCGGAACCGGTCCAGCCCGGTGCGGCCGGTCCCGTCGGTGCGGCCCCGGGCCAGCACAGGCTGCCGTCGCGGATCTCGGCGATGGTCCGCCGCGTCCAGGCCAACTCGGCCTCCCAGGCGTGCAGCGCGCACTCGACTTCGATCATGAACAGCCGGGGGACCACGCCGGAGCCGACCGTGTCGGCCAGCACCGCGTTCGTCTCCTCGATCCGCCGGGCCAGGTGCCCCGCCCGTTCGGTCAGTGCCTCGGCCGCCCCGTCCGGGCCGAGTGCGCCGAGGTAGGACACCGCGGCCATGAACTTCGGGTACTCCGCGACGGGTACGCGCAGGAGTTCGTCGATCCAGCGGACGAACTCGCTCTGGCCCTGCCCGGTCACCGCGTACACGGTCCGCTCCGGTCGCCTGCCCTCGCGCGCCGTCTCCACGGGCTCGATCCAGCCGTGCCGGACCAGCGTCTGGACCGTGTCGTACAGCGACCCGGAGTTGACCTTGAAGCTGCTGTCCTTGTGCCGCTCCCGCAGGGTGGTCGCCATCTCGTACGGGTGCATCGGCTGCTCCTGCAGCAGGCCCAGCACGGCCAGCGCCAGGGTGTTGGAGATCTTCCGCTTCGTCATCCGTCATCACCGACCTCTCTTAGTCGGAACCGACTATACGGATCCGACTAAGAGACGTCACGCCGTTTGCAGGCACTCCGCGGCCCGGATCCGTGCCCCGGTCCCCAGTTCCAGGCGCTCCCCGGAGAAGCCGGACCGGAGCCTGCGGTCGTGGCTGACGACGATCAGGGTCCCGGTGTAGGGCGCCAGCGCCGCCTCCAGGTCCTCCACCACCCCCGGCGCCAGGTGGTTGGTCGGCTCGTCGAGCAGGAGCACGTCGTACGGCCCGCCGGCGACGAGCCGGCCCAGCTCCACCTTGCGCCGCTGCCCCGCGGACAGCTCGCGCAGCGGCCTGCCCGCGTCGGCCGTGCCCAGCAGCCCGAGCCGCACCAGGGCTTCCGCGACCCCCTCCCCGAACGCCCCCGCCGCGCAGCGGCGCTCCGCGCTCCAGGGGTCGTCCTGCCGCAGCAGCCCGACCCGTCCCGGCACCCGTACGCTGCCGTGCCCGGCCGGCACGAGACCCGCGAGCACCTGCAACAGGGTCGACTTCCCCGACCCGTTGGGGCCGGTGAGCAGCATCCGCTCACCCGCCGCCAGCCGGAACGACACGGGCGCGAGCCGGCCCGGCACGGTCAGCCCCTCGACGCACACCCCGCCGGACGGGCCCGCGCCCCCGCCCTTGTCCCCGTTCCCGTTCCCGTTCCCGTTCCCGTCCCCGAACCGCCCGGTGAACCGCAGCGGCTGCGGCGGCGGCGGAACCGGATGCTCCGTCAGCCGGGCCAGCCGTTCCCGCGCGTTGCGGATGCGGCTCATCGCCCCGTGCGCCCGCGACCGGGCGCGGAAGGCTCCCGCGCCGCTGAACGCGGCCGGCGCCTTCCGGGGGATCTGCGCGAGCCGGCCGATGTTGCCGTCGGCCAGCCGCTCCACGCGCCGCGTCTCCTCGACCCACTCCTCGTACTCCCGCTCCCACCGGGCCCGTGCCGCGGCGCGGGCGACCAGGTGGCCGGCGTAGCCGTTGCCGTGGCGCCGGACGGTGAGCCGTTCGTGGTCCACCTCCAGGACGGCGGTGGTGACCCGGTCCAGGAACATCCGGTCGTGGGTGACGGCGACGAGGGTGCCGGTCCGCCGCAGCAGATGGTCCTCCAGCCATCCGACGGCCTCGTCGTCCAGGTCGTTGGTGGGCTCGTCGAGCAGCAGCAGCTCCGGGGCGGCCGCGAGCGCCCCGGCCAGCGCCAGGCGCGAGCGCTGCCCGCCGGACAGCGTCCCGAGCGCCCGTCCCCGGTCGAGCGGCTCCCGCTCGCCGAGCCGCCGCAGGACGGTGGCCACCCGCCGGTCGGCGTCCCGTCCGCCGCGCACGTCGTACTCGGCGACCAGCCGCCCGTACGCCTCGAGCTCCTCGGGTCCGGCCAGGTGGAGCCGCTCCTCGGCCGCCCGGATCCGCCGCTCCAGATCGCGCAGCCCGGCCAGTGCGCGGTCCACCGCGTCACCGACCCGTGCGCCGGGCGGCAGGGCGAGGGTCTGGGCCAGGTACCCCACCCCGCCGGGCGCCCGTACGGACACCTCGCCGGCATCGGCCCGCTCCTGCCCGGCGAGCAGCCGCAACAGCGTCGACTTCCCCGACCCGTTGTCCCCGACGACCCCGACCCGCTCCCCGGGCCGCACCGAGAATCCGACCCGGTCGAGCACCGTCCGGGTTCCGTACCGCTTGCCGACCTCGGCCAGCACGACCTGACCACCAGCAGCAGCTGAGGCACGCACAGGCAACCCTCCCTTGTTCGCAACGAGACGTCTCGTCTCGCTGAACAGTAGGGCAGCCTCCGGGGTTTGGCAAGACGTTCCGTCTCGCCAAAGGTGCGGGGATGCGGCGGCCGATGGTCGCGACTGGGCCTGATTCCAGGAGAGTTCGACAAACTTCCCCGGAACTACGCGAGAACTGGATAGAGTTGCCTATAGTTCGTCCAACAGAGGGGGAGAGCGATGAAGTTGACCGTGTTCCAGTTCGAGGGGACTCCTGCGGAGCTCGACGCGTCCCAGCTGCTCCAGCAGCTGGTCACCCAGGGGGAGGGGGCGTCCGCCGGCGTCCTCGTCAGCGGGATCCCCGCTCCGTCCGCGGGGTCCGGTCCCGGCGAGGTCCCCGGTGTCGCACTCGAAGGGCAGGCGGCGGTGCGCGCGCTGCTGCGCGGCAACCCGGCCGCCGAACACTTCACCGCCTTCCTCGCCGAGGCCACCGCCTGGCCCGACGTCAGGGTGCACGGCGTCAAGCGCCACCGGGCCGGGTCGGACGCGCCGCTGGACTACGGGGACTACCTGCGGGTGCGCCGGCAGGGCTCGCCGAAGGGCGCCTTCGCGTACGTGTACGCGCACAACGGCGTGGTCAACCTGCGGCTCCCCTACGACACGGACGACGAGCTGCTCGGCGCCCTCGCGCCCGCCGCCTACCGCCTCGAAGGCGGCAACAGCCAGTACCGCATCAGCGTGCAGATCGTGGACGAGAAGACCCGCGACCAGGCCGTCCGGCTCGCGAAGGTCGCCTTCGAGCGCACCTGACGGCCCGTTGGCGCGACTGCCGTGACAGGGGGTGTCGGCGGGCGGTACCGGAGGAGCCCGTCCGGGAGGGGGGAGCGTGAGCGGCCGGTGGAACCGCGCAGGCCCAACCCGACCCGGTCCCGGCGAAACGCAACCCTCGGGTTGCACCCGGCGGGCTGAGGTGCAACTCTGGAGTTGCATGAAACGTCCGGGGTGGGATGAGAGCGGTGGAAGGGGTTCCCTCATGAGCGAGGACCGGATCGAGCGCGAAACCCTGATCGAGGCCTCCCTGGAGCGGGTCTGGTCGCTGGTGGCCCAGCCCGGATTCTGGGTGGCCGACAAGGCGGGCCTGCCCGGCACCGTGGCCCGGGAGGGTGAGGAGACCGTCGCGAGGAACCCGGAGTACGGCGACTTCCCGGTACGGGTGGAGAAGGCCGAACCGCCGACCTACCTCGCCTACCGCTGGGCGAGCGCGTTCCCCGGGGAGGAGCTGCGCGCGGACAACAGCACCCTCGTGGAGTTCACCCTGACCCCGGAGGGGGACCGGACGCGGCTGCGGGTGGTCGAGAGCGGGTTCGCCGCACTGGCCGGCTCCGAGGAGCTGCGCGGCCGGGCGGTCGAGGACAACACCGGCGGCTGGCGCCAGGAGCTCGACGCGCTGAAGGCGCGCGCCGAACAGCCCTCCGCGTGACCGGCGGACCCGACGCCGCCGGGGCGGTCGACACCGTCCTCACGGCACTGGCCGACCCGACGCGGCGCCGGCTGCTCGAACTGCTCGCCGCCGAGGGCGAGGCCACCGCGACGACGCTCGCCCGCCAGCTGCCCGTCTCCCGTCAGGCCGTGGTCAAGCACCTGGCCGTCCTGGACGCCGCCGGGCTGGTGACCGGGGGCCGCGTCGGGCGCGAGGTGCGCTACGCCGTACGGCCCGCCGCGCTCGACGCGACGGCGCGGTGGATGGCCTCGCTCGCCGCCGACTGGGACCGCAGGCTGGCCCGCATCAAGCACGTCGCCGAGGCGGCCGAGCGGGCCGCCCGGGCCGAACACGGAGATCCGTAACGGGCTGCGTCCACCGGCGCGGCCCCGCAGAGGAGCACGATCATGTCCATGGAGCAGAGCCACCTCACGCACGCCCCCGCCGCGTACGCCTGCATGCTGGTCCGCAGGCCCGCCGCGGAGGCCTTCCGGGCCTTCGCCGACCCGGCCGTCACCACCCGGTTCTGGTACAGCGGCAGCAGCGGGCCCATGACCGCCGGTGCGGAGCTCCGCTGGGAATGGGAGACGTACGGGGCGTCCGCCGACGTCCGGGTCCTGGAGGTCCGGGAGGGGAGCCTGATCCGGTTCGAGTGGGGCAACTACGAGCAGCCGACCGCGGTCGAGCTGGCGTTCACCCCGCGCGGGGCCGAGGCCGCCTTCGTCGAGGCCACCGAGACCGGCTTCCGGGGCTCGGGGGACGACACCGTCCGCTGGGTCAACGACACCGTCGGCGGCTTCACCACCGCCCTGTGCGCGATGAAGGCCCTGCTCGAACACGGCATCGAGCTGAACGCCGTCCCGGACCACCACCCGGCCTGACCGGGCCCCGGCGGTGGCCGACGCGGGTACCGTACCGGTCGTGGCCCTCGATCCGGATCGAGTGCGCCTGGCAGGAGGAGGTCGGGATGCGCGCAGGCGTCGTGGTCGGTGCCCGGCCCGGGGTCGAGGAACTCGCCGTACGGGCCGAGGAGCTGGGCCTGGACAGCTTCTGGGTCAACGACACCCCGATGGTCCACGGGGACCCCTTCGTCGCCCTCGCCCTGTGCGCGAAGGCCACCCGCCGCATCCGGCTCGGCATCGGGGTGACCTCCCCGGCGCTGCGCTCCGCCCCGGCCGCCGCGAGCGGGCTCGCCAGTCTCAACGCCCTGGCGCCGGGCCGGATCGTCTGCGGGGTCGGCACCGGGAACACCGCCCGGCGCACCCTGGGCATGCGGCCGGTCACGTCGGCCCGGCTGGAGGAGTTCACCGCCGCGCTCCAGGAGCTGTGCGCCGGACGCCCGGCCGCGTACCGCGAGGGCGACCGGGTCCGCGAGGTTTGGTTCCTGCACGCCGCGGGGCACGTGAACACCGCCGACCCGGTCGAGTTCGTCGTGGCCGCGCTGCTCGGGCCGAAGGCCGCCGCCGTCGCCGGCCGCCGCGGCACCGGCCTCGTCTCCTTCGGCCTGCTCGACCCCGCCGCCTGGCGGGCGCTGCACGAGGTCCGGCGCCGCGCCGCCGCCCCGGAGGAGGAACCGGGCGGCCCCGGCTCCTACCTGGTCACCGCGCTCCACGTGCTCGACGGGGACGAGGACCGCCACGGCGACGCGGCCCGGGACGCGACCGGCCACCTGGTCCTGTCCCTGCTGGCCTTCGCCGCCGACACGGCCGCCGAGGACCCCGCCGTCGCCGACGGGCTCGGCCCGGGCGGACGCGAGGCGGTGCGGCGGCTCCTGGAGCGGCGCGGCACCACCGCCACCGCCCCCGACCGCCACACCCGGCTCTACCCCGGCTACCTGGGCCGCATCGCGCCGCAGGACCGGGACCTGGTCCTGCCCCCGCTGATGGACGCCCTCGCCCTGGTCGGCACCCGCGACGAACTCCTCGCCCGCATCGCCACCCTGGAACGGGCCGGCGTCGACGAACTCCTCGTCCAGCCGGTGGTCGACCCGCCCGCCGAGATGGCCCGGCTCGCGGAACTCCTCGCCCGCCCGTGACCGGCCGCCGTCCGGAGCCGGGGGAAACGGCACGGCTGCGCCATGGTGACGGTTCGGCATATGCATGTAATGTGCAAGGAGTTACGTGATGTCCGCATCGCAGCCGAAGGCGTGGAAGGAAGCCCCCGTGGACACAGAATCCCGCACCGGACGGGCGCCCCGCGGACCGCTGATCGGGGCCGTTTTCGGAGCCGGCTGGTTCCTCGTGGGCCTGGGTGCGCTGCACGGCTCGGCGCGGGCGGTCGCGGCCGCCGCCGGTGCCCTGATCCTCGTTGCCGTGACCTTCGCCGTCCTGCGCCCGGGCCGCCGGCCGGCCCCCGCCCCGGCCGCCCCCGGACCGCCGCGCGGGCGCGCCTTCGTCCGGCTCCTGGTGGTGCAGGCCGTCCTGCTCGGCGTCGGGGCCGGGATCATCAACAGCCGCCTGCACGCGCACCAGTTGGTCTTCTCCTGGGCCGCGCTGGTGGTCGGCGGCCACTTCTTCCCGCTCGCCCGGATCCTCGGGGCCCCGCTGCTGCGCGTACTGGGCGCGGTGATGGCCGGGGTGGTCGCGCTGACCGCCGCCACCGCCCTGGCGGCGCCGGACACCACCCCGTGGATCTGGCAGGCCCTGCCCGGCCTCGGCTGCGCGGGCGCGCTGTGGGCGGCCGTCCTGGCCACCGGCGCCGGGACCCGCGCCCGTACGCCCCGGAACGCCTGAGGGATCCCCGCCCCGCCCGCCAGACTGGTACCCCCCGACGGAGGTGCCGAGTGCCGATGGACCGACGACCGATGGATCTGGACGCGTACACCGAGCGGGCGCGGAGTGGGCCCTGCTTCGTCTGTGCCTTCCTCGCAGGGAACGGCGTCCTGGCCGTCCCGCCGGAGGAGTCGGCCGCACTGGCGGCCCGCCTCCACGAGGCGGTCCGTGCCGGGCGGCGGGGTTCACCGTGAACCGGTACCGGGGCACGGTCAGGGGTGCGTGGGGTCGCCTTCGGCTGAGGTGTGGTGTCCGGCCCGCAGCCGCTTGCGGTGGCGGTGGCGGCGGAAGGCCGTGACGAGGGCGAGGACGGTGCCGGTGGTGATGCCGAGGACGGGGAGGGCGACGGCCACCACCAGCCAGCCCGCGAGCGTGAAGAGGCCTCCGGAGTCGCCGATGGCGTAGGCGGAGTCCGCGTCGGACGAGCAGGTGACCGTGTAGTCGCCCGCCCGGGGCACGTCGATGGTGTGGAGCGGGTTCCAGGTCTCGTCGCGGGTGAGGAACACGTCGATGCCCGGGTCGGTGAGACGGGGGTCGCCCGGCCCGGTGATGCTGCACTTCGGGTCGGCGGCCGGGCCGAACTCCTCGTCCCTGATCCAGATGCTCTTCCCGCTCCCCGGTTCGAGCCCGAGGGTGACGACGTCGCCGTTGGCGAACCGGTGGTCGGTGTCCACCGCGTCGATCGCGCTGTCGAACCGGAAGGCGCCGATGGCCGCGCCCGCCACGATCAGCACGGCGGCGATCGCGCCTGCCGCGGCGTACCAGCGGCGGCCGGGCCGGAGTTCGGCCGCCGGCGTCCGTGCCGACGTCTGCGCTGGTGTTCGTGCTGGTGGGGAGGGGGTCACGAGCACACCCTAGATCGTCCTGTCCGGCGTACGGGCCGCCGGGTCCCGACCCCCGGCCGCGCTCGGAGGCCACCCCGCCGTCGAAGCCAGCCCCGCCGCCCGGCAGTTGCGCCTGCACGGCTGGTACGACGACCTCGCCGGCGGCACGACCGCCCGCTACCGGCCCGGGACCGGCACCTTCGTCCCGCTCTGACCGGGCCGGGCGGCGGCGCCCGCCCACACGGCGGGCCTGCGGTCCGCCCAGGGAGCGGCCCGCTCCAGCTGCGCGGCGAGCCGGAACAGGGTGTCCTCGCGCCCGTGGCCCGCGGCGAACTGGACGCCGACCGGCAGGCCGGTGGCCGGGTCGGACGCGAGCGGCACCGACATGGCGGGCGTCCCGGCGACGTTGAACGGGGCGGTGAACGGCGAGCGGTGGAACAGGTGCTCCACCCAGCCCCGCCCGTCGGCGCCCTCGGCGCCCCGGCCGTAGGTGCCCAGGAGGACCGGCAGTTCGGGGAGGGCGGGGGTCAGCAGCAGGTCCTGGGCCTCGAAGTGGGCGCCGACCGAGCGGGCGACCCGGTTGCGGACGTCCAGGGCGTGCACGAACTCCGCGCCGCTCACCTTGAGGCCCCAGTCGTAGGCCGCGAGCATCTCGGGTTCGACGGTGGACCCGTCCACGGGTCGGCCGGTGGCCCCGGCGAGGTCGTCGATCCACTTCACCAGGTTCGCGGTCCACAGGCGGGCGTTGGCGAGGACGAACTCCTCCCAGTCCACGCCGAGGTCCACGGTGGTGGCGTCGACGTGGTGGCCGAGCGATTCCAGCAGCCGGGCGGCGGCCAGGGCGGCCGCGGTCACGGGCGGCTCCACCGCGCGCCCGCTCCAGGGAGCGGTGAGCAGTCCGATGCGCAGCCGGCCGGGATCCCGGGTGACCTCCTCGCCGTACGGGCGGCGGGGGCGCTCGGGGTAGTAGGGGTCTCCGGTCTCCGGGCCCTGGATCAGGTCCAGCAGGGCCGCGCTGTCCCGTACGGTCCGGCTGAGCCCGCCGTGCACCGCGAGGCCGTTGAAGACCTCGTCGGCGTCCGGCCCCAGGGAGACCCGGCCGCGGGTGGGCTTGAGCCCGAACAGCCCGGTGGCGGCGGCCGGTACCCGGATCGATCCGGCCGCGTCGGTGGCGTGCGCGAGGGGGGTGATCCCGGAGGCGACGGCCGCGGCCGCGCCGCCGCTGGAGCCGCCCGGTGTCCGGGCGGGGTCCCAGGGGTTGCGGGCGGCGCCGTACAGGAGGGGCTCGGTGGTGGTGCTGAAGGCGAACTCGGGGGTGGCCGTGCGGCCGAGCGTCACCAGGCCGGCCCGGCGGAAGCGCCGCATCAGGAACGAGTCCTGCCGGGCCGTGTTCCCGGCGGCGAGGCGGCTGCCCAGCTCGACGCGCCTGCCCCGCATGGACACGGCCAGGTCCTTGATCAGGAACGGCACCCCGGCGAGCGGGCTGCTGCCCGGGACCGGTTCGTCCTCGGCGGGCCAGCTCTCGACGACGGCGTTGAGCTGCGGGTTCACCGCTGCCATGGCGGCCCGGGCCGCGTCGGCGAGCTCCGCCGCGGTCACCTCCCCCCGCGCCACGAGCCGGGCCAGTCCCACGGCGTCGTACTGGGTGTACTCGTGCAGTTCCACGGCGCTCCACCTGCGTTTCCGATCGGTCCCGTGCGATACCGATCGGTATCACTTGAGGATGATCGGTAACGTAACATGGCCGGGAAGGCGCCGACGGGCGGGACCGAAGCGAGGTACGGCATGACGAGCAGTCCGACCAGCCCGAGCGGCCCCCCGAGGCCGGGCCGGGACTCGCGGATCGCCCGCCTACCCCCGCGCGAGCGCATCCTCGACGCGGCCGAGGAGCTCTTCCTCCTGGAAGGCGTCCGGGCCGTCGGGGTCCAGGCCATCGCCGAGCGGGCGAACACCACGAAGATGGCCCTCTACCGCCACTTCGCCACCAAGGACGCCCTGATCGAGGAGTGGCTGAGGATCGTCGCGGCCGGGTACGCGAGCGCCTTCGACCGGGTCGAGGCCGAGCATCCGGAGGACGGGCGGGCGCAGGTGCTGGCCGTCGCGCGGTTCGTCGCCGACGGGCTGCCCGACGTCGCCCGCAGGGGCTGCCCCTTCGTGAACTCCATCGCGGGCCTGCCCGACGCCGGCCATCCGGCCCGCCGGCTGGTCGAGGAGCACAAGGCCCGTCAGCGGCGCCGCCTCACCGCCATGTGCGAGCGGGCCGGCGCGACCGCGCCCGACGACCTCTCCGCGGAGATCACCTTCCTCCTGGAAGGCGCCCAGGTGAGCGCGCAGAACGGCAGCGTCGACCGCGCGGGGGACCGGCTCGTGGCCATGGTCGCGGCGGCCGTCGACCGCGGGGCCGCGGCCCCGTAGCGCCGGCTCCCCCAGGGGATTCGCCACCCCGCCCTGGCCTGAACGCCCGAGTCGCCGGCCGCCGGCCGCCGGGCACGAGCCGCGAGGCACGAGGCCCCTGCGCCGCCGAACACCGCGATCGGTGCGCAGGGGCCTCCTGCGGTGGGCACCGTGGCGGGGGAGCCGCTCTCCGCCCCGGGCCGATGCACCCCAGTCAACCAACGCGTGCACCGGTGGGGCGACTGGATCCGGACACGGAATCGAGCCCGTCCGGCCGGTGCGGCTCCGGTCGAACATCCAAGAGGTGAATCTGCCACAATGCCTCGCATATGCGAGGCAGGGGCCTCATGTGATGGGGAAGCCGAGGTGCGTGGTGCAGGGTGAATCCCTCCCTCCGGGACAGCGCACGGTCAGGGGCTGGCCGGTCTCCCACTACGGCCCGGTCCCGCGGTTCCGGCCCGAGCGCTGGAACCTCCAGGTCTTCGGTGCCACCGCCAGCGGCGAGAAGTACTCCTGGACCTTCGAGGAGGTCATGGCCCTCCCCGCCGTGACGATCACCGCCGACCTCCACTGCGCGTCGGGCACGACCACCACCGGCCACGAGTTCTTCGGCGTGCCCGCGGCCGCCCTGCTGGAGCTGGCACCCCCCGCCCCCGCGGTCACCCACGTCATGGCCTGGGCGGAGTACGGCTACAGCGCGAACCTGCGCCTCGCCGACTTCACCGCCGCCCGTACGCTCATGGCCACCCACCACGACGGCGAGCCGCTCACCGCCGAGCACGGCTTCCCGCTCCGCCTCGTCGTCCCCCACCTCTACGGCTACAAGGGGCCGAAGTGGCTGCGCGCCATCGAGTACATGACGCAGGACCGGCGCGGGTTCTGGGAGGAGCGCGGCTACCACAACATCGCCGACCCGTGGACAGGCCGGCGCCACTCGTACCAGGAGGACGAGGACGCGTAGCCGCGGCCGGCGACGCCGGGACGTACGTTCCGACCACGCTCCCGCCCCGCGTTCGGAGATTCCCCAGAACCTCGGCGTAGCCCTGGGCAGATGCCGTCTGTTCGATATCTTTCTCCATGCATCTGCCAGCCGGGTGCGGCGATCAAGTGTGCATGCGCGGTCGGTTCCGACCGGCCGCCGCGGGGATCGGTGCGGCCCGGCCCGAGAGGGGAGTCCCTGCGTGAACCGTCGCCCGAAGCTGCCCGCCGTCACCGTCGGCGCCGTCGCGGTCCTGGTCCTCGCCGGGTGCGGCGGCAACACCCCGGAGAAGGCCGCCGGTCCGACGCCGCCCCCGTCGCCCGCCCCGGCCGCCGGATCCTCGCCCGCGCCGTCCGCCGCACCCGCGCTGAAGCCGGGCGAGGTGCGGGTCGCGGGCCAGGTGGACAAGCCGTACACCGTGACCCTGGACTCCCTGCGCGGCCTGCCGCAGCAGTCGGTGGAGGTGGAGTACACCAGCGCCAAGGGGCAGCAGAAGCACAGCTACCAGGGCGTCCTGCTGCACGACGTGCTCAAGGACGCACAGCCGCGCTTCGACGCCTCGAAGAAGAACGGCCAGCTGCGCGGCGTGGTCGCGGCGACCGGCGGCGGCGACTACCGGGCCGTGTTCGCCTGGGCGGAGCTGGACCCGGCCTTCGCCAAGTCCCAGGTCCTGCTCGCCGTTTCCGAGGACGGAAAGCCCTTCGACGCCGCCGGCGGTCCGCGGCTGGTGGTCCCGCAGGACACGAAGGGCGGCCGCTACGTCTCGGAGCTGAACCAGCTGTGGGTGGGCACCGTCGACGCCGCCGTCGACAGCGGGGCCGACGGTGCCGGCCGCTGACGTGCCCCCGGCGGCGGACGGATCCGCTCCGGTACCGGGCCCCGGCCGGCGGCCCTCCCGCCGGACGCTGCTCACCGCCGGCGGCCTCACCGCCCTGGCCGGGGGAGGGGCCGCCGCCGGCCTGGCCCTGCGCGGCCTGGCCCTGCGCGGCGGGGACCAGGGCGGCGGGGACCAGGGCGGCGGGGACCAGGGCGGCTCCACCGCCGTCGTCCCGTTCCACGGGGCCCAGCAGGCCGGGATCCTGACGCCCCGCCAGCGGTACGTCCGGCTGGCCGCCTTCGACTTCGGGGCCCGCACCGACCGGGCCCGGGCGTCGGCGCTGCTGGCGCGCTGGACCGCCGCCGCGGAGCACCTCGTACGCGGGGAGGCGGTGCCCCCCAACCTGGAGCCGCCCGGCTCCCGGGCCGCCGAGACCGGGGCGCTGGACGGCACCGCCCCGGCCCGGCTCACCCTCACCTTCGGGCTCGGCCCGAACTTCTTCGACCGCACCGGCCTGACCGCCGCCCGTCCCGCGGCCCTCGCGCCCCTGCCGCAGTTCTCCGAGGACCGGCTCGACCCCGCCCGCAGCGACGGCGACCTGCTGGTGCTGATCGGCGCCGACGACGCCTTCGTCACCGCGCACGTCCTGCGGACCGTCCAGCGCCTGGCCCACGGCGAGGCCGGGCTCCGCTGGACCATGACGGGCTTCACCGCGGCCGACGGCCGCCGCAACCTGATGGGCCAGGTCGACGGCACCAACAACCCCGACCCCGTAGCGGCCCTGGTGACGGGGCCGGACGCCCCGGCCTGGCTCGCGGGCGGCTCGTACGTCGTCATCCGGCGCATCCGCATGCTCCTGGACCACTGGGACGCCCTGCCGCCCGGCCACCGCGAACAGGCCCTGGGCCGGCGCGCGGCCGACGGCGCCCCGCTGACGGGCGGCACCGAGCACACCCCCGTCGACCTCGCCGCCGCCCGCCCCGACGGGGTCCCGGTGATCGCGGCCAACGCCCACGTCCGGCTCGCCGCGCCCGCCTCCAACCACGGCGCCACCCTGGTCCGGCGCAGCTGGTCGTACCACGACGGCCTGCGCGGCGACGGGACCCCGGACGCCGGACTGCTGTTCACGGCCTGGCAGCCCGACCCGCGCACCGGCTTCGTCCCCGTCCAGCGGCGACTCTCCCAGGGCGACGCGCTCTCCCGCTACCTGGTCCACGAGACCTCCGCGCTGTTCGCCATACCCGGCGGAGTACGCCCGGGCGGGTACGTGGCGCAGGCCCTCCTGGAAGGCTGACCCGGGGCCTGCGGGTCAGAGCAGGCCGAGGAGCCCCTTGTGCGAGCCGCCGAGGCCCGCGTGCTCGTCCGCCAGGTGGACCTCCAGCAGCCAGTGGGCCTGCCAGCCGCCGGCGGTGGTGCGCCGGAGCGGCCGGTCGTTGTCCGGCCCTATGTACGCGTCGGCCCGCGCGCACAGGGGGTTCGCGGCGGGCGCCTCGCCCACCAGGTGGCCGGCGTGCCATCCGGCCAGCGTCCAGCCCGCCTTGCCGGCGAGGGCCCGCAGCGCCTCGTGCAGCTGCCGGCCGGTGATCCCCGGGTCGGCGTGGAACAGCTCGCGGCCCGCGGCGAAGATCCCGGGCAGGTCCCGCAGGAGCCGCCGCCCGGCCGGGCCGTCGCCCAGGACGGCGGTGCGGGTCAGGTCCGCCCCGTGCCCGGGGAGGAGCGGGCCGAAGTGGGCCGTGACCGTGTCGTCGGCGCCGATCATGCGGTCGGCGGCCGGCTCCTCGCCGTACGGGAGCAGGGCGTGCGGCCCCGAGCGGACGATCCGCCCGGGCCACCGGGTGCGCGTGCCCCACACCTCCCGTGCCAGGTCCCCGATCCGGTCGGTCACCTCGAACTCGCTGCGGCCGGCCGCTATCAACCCGCGACGGGTGACCTCGGCGAACAGGGCCCGCGCCCTGCGCTGCCCCTCCACCAGGTGCAGCGCCCGCAGCCGTTCGTCCATCCGGTCGGGTATCGCCATCGTGCGTGTCTCTTTCCTGCGTCGTCGTGCCGTGGTGCTCAGGGGGTGGCGCGCACGATGACGAGCGAGCCTTCGTAGGTGGGCTGCCGGCGGAGGTGGCCGAACTCCCCGTCCCAGGCGCCGGAGTCCAGGTCGTCGCGGAGCGAGGTGTCGAAGCGCTCGCGGACCCGGTCGTCGACGAAGCTCCAGGCCGAGCAGGCCTGCCGGGCGCCGGGGTCGAGCAGCATCTCGGGGCGCCCGTAGTAGGCCTCGTTGAACCCGTCGGTGCAGTGGAGCGGGATCGGCACGGTCTGCACGGCCCCGTCGCCGCCGAGGCCGGACGCCAGGTCCTGCACGCTCGGGTAGCGGCGGGCCTCGGTGTCGAGGACCTCGGGCGCGTACCGGTGGAGCCAGAAGTCGCGCACCCGGGTGGGGTCGCAGGTGAGGATGACCACGGGGCCGCGGGTCACGCGCCGGATCTCCCGCAGCCCGGCCGCCACGTCGCTCCACTGGTGCACGCTGAACAGCGCCATCGTGGCGTCGAACTCCCCGTCCGCGAACGGCAGGTCCTCCGCGACCGCGTCGATCGCGCGGGTGAGCCGCGCCGGCCGCTGGGCGCGCATGGACTCGGAGGGCTCGACGGCGGTCACCGTGCGGGCCGCGCCCTCGTACGAGCCGGCTCCGGCCCCGACGTTGAGTACGGACCGGGCGTCGCCCAGGGCCCGGGCGATGAACCGGGCGACGTGTTCGTCGGGCCGGCGGTAGGAGGCGTAGCCGCTGCCCGCGGTCCCGTAGTCGACGTCGCCGGCGCTGCCGTCCTGGGTCCGTGCCGCCATGGTGATACCTCGCTTCGTGAGCAGGGAGGGGAGGGGGATGGGTGCCCGCACGCTCTCATCCTGCATCTACGGCGGATATTCGACAATCACCTGGCAAATGCTTGGCATATGACCCAAAGGAAGCCGCGTCTGAGGAGATGATGTTGGAGTTTGGTACGAGCCCCGGCGGACGCCTCACCGCTGCGTGCGGCCGAACTCGGCGGCGAACCCGCACCGCTCGGCGATCGTGCGCAGCTGGTCGTCGGGCAGGCCGCCGGGCAGGGCCAGGACGGCCGCCATCCCGTCGGCGTCGAGCCCGAGGCCGGCGGCGATGCCGAGGTCCCCGGCCGGGCGCGGGCCGGACGCGTCCTCGCCGGGCGGGTCGGCGTGCAGCGCGTCCAGGGCCTGGGCGGCGAGCGTGTGCCGGCGCGCGGCCCGCGCGTCCGACAGCAGCAGGCCGGTCCCCTCCGGCGCGGAACGCAGGACCAGGAAGAACGACTCGTCGGCGTTGAAGAGCCCGAACACCGCGTCCGGGGCCCCGACGGCGCGTACGGCGGCGACCGCCTCGTCGAGGCCCGTGAGCGCGGTGCGGTCCAGGCGGGTGCACTCCCAGCGGCCGTCCCGGCGGGCCACGGCGACGGCGTACCGGTGCCTCTTGTGTTCTGTCACGGCCCACAGGTGCCCCGCCGGAGCGCCCGGTAGCCGCACCGGGGCCGGGTGTGGCCCGCACGGAGCACACCCCCGGTGGGCCGTCCGGCCCCGGGCCTCGGGCCCCGGACGCGGCGTCGACCTCGGCGATCAGGCCCTCGACGAGGCCCTCGATCCCGTCGCGGAGGGGGCGCACGGCCTCGACGCCCTGCCCGGCCGGGTCCTCCAGCTGCCAGTCGAGGTAGGTCTTGCCGGGGAAGTACGGGCAGGCGTCCCCGCAGCCCATGGTGATGATGTAGTCGGCCGCCCGGCCGCCCGGCCGCCATCTGGGAGCGGCCCGCGTTGTGGAGCTCACCAGCACACCGGTCCCGGCTCCGCTTGGGTTCGCGGAAAGAACACCGAGCGCTCGCCGACGCCGAACACGCTCGCCTGGTGTTGTCTCATCGGTCGCGATCGGGAGATGTGTGTCGATCCAGCGGGCGGTGGGGCGGCTCAATGGGCGATCTTGTCCTGTTCGGCGGAGAATCACCGTGACGAATAGCCTCACCCGATGTCGGCATGCGCGAACCGGCGGTCCGAAGGTCGTGGGATATGGAACCTGCAACGCTCCAGGGCGTGGACCGGACCGGGACTTCACCCGCCATGGAAGATCCCGGGGCGCGGACCACGGAAGAGTGGTCACCCACCCCGGAGGAGCTCGCGTTCATCCGGACGACTGTGGCTCGGCTGAAGGCGGCCTACCCGTCGGTCGACGCGGACACCGTGGAGGCGACGGTCGAGGCCGGTTACGACGCGTTCCGGCAGGCCAGGGTCAGGAAGTACGTCCCGATCCTGGCCGAACGCCGCTCCCGGAAGGCGCTCGCCGGCCGCCCCCGGGAGCACCCCGGACACAGTGGGGGACGGGCTGTGACCGCCGGGGGCCGGGGAAGGGGCGAGCGCTGATGTCCGACGAGAGAGCCGAACGCATCGCGGATTTCATCGAGCCGCTACGGGTACGGCCGGGTTCGAAGGTGCGCCTGGAGCGGGACTTCGACCCCCGCTTCAAGGCCGGCATGAAGAAGCTGGAGGGCGCCGAGCTGCTGCGGACGGGGGTGTCCTTGCTCGCCGAGTACCAGGAGCGGCTCGCCGCCCAGGACACGTACGGCGTGGTGCTCTGTCTCCAGGCGCTCGACGCCGGGGGCAAGGACGGGACGATCCGCCATGTGATGAGCGGCGTCAACCCCCAGGGCGTCCGGGTCAGCAGCTTCAAGGTGCCCTCCTCCGAGGAACTGGACCACGACTACCTGTGGCGTTACGCCCGGCGGCTGCCCGAGCGCGGCGAGATCGCCATCTTCAACCGCTCGCACTACGAGGAGGTCCTCGTCGTACGGGTCCACCCCGAGGTCCTCCTGCGCCAGAAGCTGCCGGACGGCACGCTCGGCGAGGGCATCTGGGACCGCCGCTACCGGGAGATCAACCGTTGGGAGCACTACCTCACGGACAACGGGTTCAAGGTGGTGAAGATCTTCCTGAACCTGTCCAAGGAGGAGCAGCGCACCCGCTTCCTGAAGCGGATCGACCGGCCGGAGAAGAACTGGAAGTTCTCGGCGGCGGACGTCCGGGAGCGGCGCCGGTGGGACGACTACCAGCACGCCTTCTCCGAGATGCTGTCGGCCACGAGCACGAAGTGGGCGCCGTGGTACGTCGTACCGGCGGACCGGAAGTGGTTCGCGCGGCTCTGTACGGGTGCGGTGCTCGCTCACACCCTGATGGATATCGATCCTCAGTACCCCGATGTGGGACAAGAGGCCCGCAAGGACCTGCTCGTCACCAAACGGGCGCTGGAGAAGGAGGCGCCCGCCGGCGCCCCGGCCGATCCGTACGCCGCCCGGCACGGCAAGCGGAGGAGCAAGCCGAAGAAGAAGCGTGGCTAGCGGCTCTCGGGCGGCGCGCGGCCGGTCGGGACGTGTCCGCGGCCCCGGATCGGAGGCACCACCATGACGGCACGGTCGGATTCCGCGGCGGAGCAGCCCCGGGCTGCCGGAGACGGCTGGTACACGCGCTCTCCCGAGGAGGTCGTGGCGGCGTTCGGCGTCGATCCCGCGGCCGGTCTGTCCTCGGCGCGGGCCGCGGAGCTGCTGTCCGCGCACGGCCCGAACGCGCTGCCCGAGGAGGAGCGGACTCCGGCGTGGCGGCGGTTCCTCGCGCAGTACCGCAGCTACATGCAGATCGTCCTCGTGGCCGCGGCGATCGTCTCGATGGTCATCCAGGAGTGGACCACTGCGATCCTGCTCGTCGTGCTGACGCTGCTGAACGCGGTCGTGGGCCTGCGCCAGGAGGGCAAGGCCGAGAGCGCCATGAACGCGCTGAAGTCGATGATGAAGGCGACGGCGCGGGTGCGCAGGGACGGTACGGAGGCCGAGATCCCCGCCGAGCAGCTCGTACACGGCGATGTCGTGCTCGTCTCCGCAGGCGACCAGGTGCCGGCGGACGGACGTCTCATCGAGGCCAGCGCCCTGCAGATCGACGAGTCGGCGCTCACCGGTGAGAGCGTTCCCGCCGCGAAGGACACCGGCCCGCTGGCGGGCGACCGGCTCTCGCCCGGCGACCAGACCAACACGGCGTTCATGAACACGCCGGTCACCCACGGCAGCGGTGTCATGATCGTCACCGCGACCGGCGCGGACACCGAGCTCGGCAAGATCTCCGGAATGCTGTCGGCCACCGAGAAGGAGGTGCCGCCGCTGACCAGGGAGCTCGACCGGCTGACGCTGTGGATCACGGCGGCGGCGGGCCTCACCATGATCGTGATGTTCGCCCTGGGACGGCAGCGGGACCAGGCCTGGGACGTCCTGTTCGTCAGCGCGGTCTCGCTGGCCATCGCGGCGATCCCCGAGGCCCTGCCGACGGTGACCCAGGCCATCCTCTCCGTCGGGAGTCTGAACCTGGCGAAGCGCCACGCCATCGTGAAGGAGCTGCCCTCGGTTGAGACGCTGGCGTTCACGTCGGCCATCAACTCGGACAAGACCGGCACCCTGACGATGAACCAGATGACCGCCGTCGAAGTGCTGAGCCCCACCGGCCGGTACACCGTGTCGGGCACCGGCTACGGACTCGAAGGGAAGATCCACCATGCCGCCGGGTCCGCAGCGGGCATCGAGGACGCGATCCTGCCGTACGTGGTGGCCAGCGACGCCAAGCTGGTGGGTGGCGAGGTCGTGGGCGACCCCACCGAGGGCGCGCTGCTGGTGCTCGCGCACAAGGCCGGCCTGGACACCGACGCCACCAGGGACGCCCTTCCGCGGCTCGCCACCCTCCCGTTCGATCCCGAGTACAAGCTGATGGCCACCTTCCACTCGGCGGAGGACGCCTCCGGGCGGCAGGTCGTGCGCTGCTTCGTCAAAGGGGCGGCCCCGGCGGTGATGGAGCGGGCCGCGACCGCGCTCGCGGCGGGCGAGACCGTCCCCTGGGACGCCGATCTGCTCGCCCGCGCCGAGGCGGCGAGCGAGCGGATGGGCGGCGAGGGGCGCCGGGTGATGGCGGCGGCCACCCGGGACCTGGACCCGGCCGGCTTCGATCCGGAGGGCGATCTCCTCTCGTACGTCACCGGTCTGCGGATGACCAGCCTCGTCGGCATGGTCGATCCGCCGCGCGAGGAGGCCAAGGCGGCGGTGGCCGACGCACAGGCGGCGCACATCCGGGTCCGCCTGGTGACCGGGGACGACGTCACCACCGGGGCGGCGATCGCCCGGCAGATCGGCATCCCCGGCGAGGCCGTCCTCGGCGCCGACTTCGCCGCCATGAGCGAGGACGACCAGCTCTCCCGCATCGAGGCGATCGGCGTGGTGGGGCGGGTCGCTCCGGAACACAAGGTGTTGCTCGCGAACACGCTCAAGAAGAAGGGCGAGGTCGTGGCGATGACCGGGGACGGCGTCAACGACGCCCCCGCCATCAAGGCCGCGGACATCGGCATCGCCATGGGCAGCGGCACGGACGTGGCGAAGAACGCCGGCCGCATGATCCTCTCCGACGACAACTTCGCCACCATCGTCTACGCCGTGGAGCAAGGCCGGACGATCTACGACAACCTCACCAAGTACATCCGGTTCGTACTGCTCCTGCTGGTCACCTTCGTGCTGACGTTCCTCGGGGCGACGGTCTTCAACATCGCCGCCGGTGAGCCGTTCACCCCGCCGCAAGTGCTGTGGATCCACTTCGTCGTGAACGCCTCGTTCGGCTTCGCCCTCGGCTTCGACCGGGAGAGCGCAGGCCTCATGCAGCGCAGGCCGCGTCCGCGCGGGGAGTCGGTGCTCACCCGTCCCGTGCTCGTCACGGTCGGGCTGGGCGGGCTGGCGATCACCATCCTCCTGCTCGGGCTGATCCAGCTCGGCCGGGCCCGCTACGACAGCGTCGCGACGGGCCAGTCGATCGCGTTCACCGCCTTCTCGCTCTGCCTGATCGTGGCCGCCTTCGAATGCCGCAGCGAGACGGAATCCGTGCTCACGGCCTCCACGTTCGACAGCAAGCAGATGAACTGGGTCGCCCTGGCCCAGTTCGTGCTCTCCGTGCTGGTGACCCAGATCGACGGCTTCCAGCGCATCCTCGGGACCACCGAGATCAACGCGCGGCAGTTCGGCTGGGCGCTGCTGGCCGCCCTCGCGCTCCTGTTGGTGTGGGAACTGGGCAAGTTCACGGCCCGCCGGGCGAAGGCCGCCTGAGGCAGGAGCGTCCGTGACCATCCGGCACGACCGCCTCGGGGCGCCCTCCCGCTTCCGGTTCGTCCCCGGGATCCGCGCGGCCTCGTCCTACCGGCGCGAGTGGCTGGTCAAGGACCTGGTCGCGGGTGTCGTGCTGACCACCTTGCTCGTGCCGCAGGGCATGGCGTACGCCGAGCTGGCGGGGCTGTCGGCCATCACCGGCCTGTACACGTCGATCCTCTGCCTGCTCGGATACGCGGTGTTCGGCCCGTCCCGGATCTTGGTGCTGGGCCCTGATTCCTCGCTCGGGCCGATGATCGCCGCCACCGTGCTTCCCCTGGTCGCCGCGGGAGGGGATCCCGCCCGGGCCGTTGCGCTGGCGTCGATGCTTGCGGTCATGGTGGCGGCGATCATGATCCTGGCCTCGGTGGCCAAGCTGGGCTTCATCGCCGACCTGATCTCCAAGCCGACGATGATCGGCTACATGAACGGCCTCGCCCTGACGATCCTGATCGGCCAGCTGCCCAAGCTGCTGGGCTTCAAGGTCGAGGCGGACAGCTTGATCGGCGAGTGCGCCGGCCTCGTGCGGAAGATCGCCGAGGGGGCGACGGTGCCCGCCGCCGCCGCGGTGGGCCTCGGCGGGATCGCCCTGATCCTGCTCCTGCAGCGCTTCCTGCCGAAGGTCCCCGCGGTGCTCGTGATGGTGGTCCTGGCGATCGCCGCGGCCGCCGCCTTCGACCTGGACGAGCACGGTGTCGGCCTGGTGGGGGTACTGCCCGAGGGCTTCCCGCCGTTCACGATCCCCGACGTACGGGCGGCCGATCTCGTGCCGCTGCTCGGCGGTGCGCTGGGCATCGCGCTGGTGTCCCTGGCCGACACGATCTCCAACGCGTCCGCCTTCGCGGCCCGCACCGGGCAGGAGGTACGTGGCAACCAGGAGATGGCGGGTGTCGGCGCCGCCAACCTGGCCGCCGCCCTCTTCCAGGGCTTCCCCGTCAGCACGAGCGGGTCCCGCACCGCGGTGGCGGAGCGTGCGGGGGCCAGGAGCCAGCTCACCGGAGTCGTCGGGGCGGCGCTCATCGTCCTCATGCTCGTGCTGGCTCCGTGGCTGTTCCGCAACCTCCCGCAGCCGGCGCTGGCCGCCGTGGTCATCACCGCGTCGCTGTCGCTGGCCGATGTACCGGGGGCCGTGCGGCTGTGGCGGCAGCGCCGGGCGGAGTTCCTGCTGTGCTTCGCGGCCTTCGCCGGGGTGGCCCTGCTCGGTGTGCTGCCCGGGATCGCCATCGCCGTGGGCCTGTCCGTCCTGAATGTCTTCCGGCGCGCCTGGTGGCCGTACGACACGGTGCTCGGGCGGGTGCGGGGCCTGGAGGGCTACCACGACATCCGCTCCTACCCGCAGGCCGAGCAGCTGCCGGGCCTGGTCATCTACCGGTTCGACGCCCCGCTCTTCTTCGCCAACGCCAAGACGTTCCGGGACGAGGTCAGGCGCTTGGCCGGCGCTCATCCACGGCCGAGCTGGATCGTGGTCGCGGCGGAGCCGATGACGGACGTGGACACCACCGCCGCCGACATCCTGGAGGAGCTTGACGAGGCGCTCAACGCGGACGGCGTCCACCTCGTGTTCGCCGAGCTCAAGGACCCAGTGCGGCGGAAGATCGAGCGGTACGAACTCACTCGGACCATCGACCCCGAGCACTTCTTCCCCACCGTGGAGGCCGCCGTCGAAGCCTTCCGGCGGCACACCGGAGCGCGGTGGACGTGACTCGGGGGGCAACAGGGGCAACAGGGTGCGGGCAGCCACCGCAGGGACCGTCCGGCCCCGTCAGCGGATCAGGACGGCCTCCCCGGAATTGGGTACGACGGCCGTCCAGCCCAGCTCGTCGTCGATCCGGTCTCCTCGACGTGGACGAGGTAGGCGGTGTGCGGAGCCCGGGCCACGCGCAGCCAGTCGATGATCTGGTAGACCGTCGTGAGGCGGGCGATGGCCTTCTCCTGGGTGGAGAAGCCCGCTTCCTCGGTCTGCTTACCGGCCGCGTTGCGGTAACGGAGGGCCGACGGCATGCGCCCCGCCCTCCTGTCGAGCGGGCTCGGCGCGGCCGCCATCACCGTCGGCGGGTCGCTCCGCGAGGGCTGGAACGCGGCCGTCCTCACCACCAACACCATCTCCTCGGCCGCCGTGTACGCCGTCAGCGTCCTGCTCATCGTGCTGACCCCGCGCGCGCTGGCCGCCCGCGACGAACGCGCCCGGCTGCGCCGGGAACTGGCCGGCGCCCGGCTCAGCCTCGCCGAGGCGCACCGGCTCCAGGGCGCGGCGGAGGAACGCGAACGGCTCGCCCGGGAGATCCACGACACCCTCGCCCAGGGCTTCGCCTCCATCATCGTGCTGGCGGCCGCCGCCCGCGACGCGCTGGACACCGATCCGGAGCGCACCGCCCAGCAGCTCCGCTCGATCGAGCGGACCGCGATCGGACCCACGCCGTGGTCGTGGCCCTCGAACGCGGCCTCCTGCGACGCCCCTGAGCTCCGTGCCGATCATGAGGATTTCGTGAAGGACCCAACCCGCGGGAGCGGTCTGATCATCTTCTCGGTCGAGCCCGTCGCCGCCCCCGAGGCGACGGCTCGTGAACGAGGAGGTCCCCATCACCATGAAGCTCTCCCGAAAACGCCGCAAGGACCGCACGGCCGGCGCGGACCGCAGGGACGGAACGGACGGCCGCGACGGCACCGCGGGCCCGGGGCGGCGGGAGGCCCCGCTGCGCGCCCGCCGCGGCGCGGGCCGCGCCGGGCGCCGGCGGAGGGCCGCCCGCAGGGCCCGGCGGCGCCTCGTCGACTTCCCCCGGCGCGGCCGGCGCGGCTGGCGGCGCTGGACGCCCTCCTGGAAGCTGGCCTCCGGCCTGTTCCTGCTCCTCGCCGGCGGCCTCGCCGGCCTCTTCACCGCCGTCTACGTCCAGGTCCGGATCCCCGACCCGCACGACTCCGCGAGCCGCCAGGGCACCGTCTACTACTGGGCGGACGGCAGCCGGATGGTGACCGTCGGCGACGTGAACCGGCAGGACGTGAAGCTCTCCCAGGTGCCCGAATCCGTGCAGCATGCCGTCATCGCCGCGGAGAACGCGGACTTCTACCGGGACTCGGGCGTCTCCCTGGCCGGCATCGGCCGCGCCGCCGTCAACATCGTCAAGGGCGAGGAGACCCAGGGCGGCTCGACGATCACCCAGCAGTACGTCAAGAACACCTACCTGAGCCAGGAGCAGACCGTCGACCGGAAGGTCAAGGAACTCTTCCTCTCCCTCAAGGTCAGCAACCAGCGGCCCAAGAGCGAGATCCTGGAGGGGTACCTCAACACCTCCTGGTTCGGACGCGACGCCTACGGCGTCCAAGCGGCCTCGTACGCCTACTACGGCATCCCCGCCAAGGACCTGAACCCCGCTCAGGGCGCCCTGCTCGCCGCCGTCCTCAAGGGCGCGGAGAGCTTCGACCCCTCCCTCGGCTACGAGAACCGCCGGCGCGCCGAGGACCGCTGGAGCTGGATCCTGGACCGGCAGGTCACCACGGGCTCGATGAGCGCGGCGGAACGCGCGAAGTACACGGAGTTCCCCGAGCCGAAGCCCCCGGTCAAGCCGACCAGCCAGGCCGGGCAGACCGGCTACCTCGTCGACATCGCCAACAAGTACCTCAAGAGCCGGGCGGGGATCACCGGCAAGGACCTGGCCGCCGGCGGCTACGCCGTCCACACCACCTTCGAGAAGGACAAGGTGCAGGCGCTCGCCAAGGCCGTCGAGCAGGTGCGCGAGGCCCGGCTGGACCCGAAGCAGCGTGCCGAGGACCAGCACGTGCAGTTCGGCGCCGCCTCGGTACGCCCCGGGGACGGAGCGGTCGTCGCGGTCTACGGCGGCCCGGACGCGGTCGAGCACTTCACCAACAACGCGGACACCTCCGGCGTCCCCGCGGCCTCGGCGTTCAAGCCCTTCGTGTACGCCGCCGCCCTGGAACGGGAGCGCGAGGAGGGGAAGCCCCCGACCGCGACTCCCGCCCCGGACCCCCTGAAGCCCGCGCCCGCGGAGCCTGCGCAGGGATCCGCGGGCCTGCACGCGGCGCTGGTGAACTCCGACCACACCCCGTTCGTGGAGAGCGGCAGGAAGACCGGCCTGGAGAAGGTCAAGGAGCTCGCGGTCGCGTCGGGACTGCGTGAGGAGAGCATGGCCAAACTGGAGCCGACCTTCTCCATCGGCACCTCCACCCCCAGCGCCGTCCGGCTGGCCAGCGCCTACACGACCTTCGTCAACCAGGGCCGTTCCATCGAGCCCTACTCGGTGACCAGGGTCGAGCGGAACGACACCCCGGTCGACGGCCTGCGCCCGCCCAAGCCGCGCCGGGCGATGAGCGCCGAGACGGCCGCGACGGTCGGCGCGGCGCTCCGCCAGGTCGGCGGGAGCACGGTCGGACCGCCGCAGGGACGGCCGGACCGGCTCCCGTCCTGGGCGGGCCGGACCGGCCCGAACGACCGCATGAACTCCGCCTGGTTCATCGGAGCGACCCCGGAACTCAGCACCTCGGTCGCGCTGTTCCGCACCCGGCCGGACGTCCCGCAACTGCTGCCCCTGCAGGGCGTCGGCGGACCCGACACCGACCGGGGCAGCGCCCTGCCGCCGCTGATCTGGAAGGCCTACGACGAGACGGCGGGCGCCCCCGGCCGCCCGTGACGCCCCCGCTGCGGTCCCGGTCCGGCACCCGGGACCGCAGCGCACCGGAGCACTCGCTAGCGGCGTGCGTCCACCACCGCCAGCAGCTTGCCGCTGGTCGGGCTGCGGTCCAGCGACGGGCCGTCGACCGCCTCCACCGCCAGGTCCAGCAGCCGCTCCGACACCGCCGAGCGCAGCTCCGGGTAGCCCGACAGGAAGACCTCCCGCAGCCGCTCCGGATCCGTCGCCGGCATCCGCTCCACCCGTACGGTCAGCCGCTCGCGCGCCCCGGTACCGTCGAGCCGGATCTGAAGCTCGCCCCGGTGGCCGCCCCGCTGCCCCGCCAGGGCCGTGAAGCGGCGGTGGTTGAGGAAGTACGTCGCCACCCGCATCACGTCACCGGTGCGCCCCATCAGCTCGAACCGGGGCGCCCGCCGGCCGCAGGGGCAGCGGCCCGGGACCTCCCGGCCGAGGTCGCCGATCAGGTAGCGGCCCAGCTGCTGGCCGCGCCGGGCGTGCGTGCTGAACACCAGCCGGCCCGTCTCGCCCGGGGCCACCGGCCGGTCCTCGGCCAGGTCCACGACCTCCATCGTGTGGAGGTCGGCGTGCAGGTGGTGGACGCCGCCGGAGCTGTCCGTGCACTGGTAGCCCAGCGGGCCCAGGTCGGTGCTGCCGTAGGTGATCGAGCGGATCGTCTCGATGCCGAACTCCTCCTCCAGCGTGCGCCGCTGCTCCTCGGTGAAGTGTTCGCCGCCGTAGAAGACCTTGCGCAGGCCCCCGTACGCGCGCAGCGCGTCCGCCTCCGCGTGCAGCAGCTGCCACAGGTAGGAGGGCATGCCGAAGAGGGTGTCGGCGCGGTGCTCGACGAGGGCCCGGGCCGTGGCCCGGTGGTCCGGACCCGCGGCCAGCGGCAGCTGGACCCCGCCGAGCCGTTCCAGTACGGAGAAGAAGCTGATGAAGCTCCCGTACATGGCCCCGCAGTAGAAGAGGTTGGCGGTGCGGTCCCCGACCGGGTCGTAGCCGGCGGCGAGCAGGCCGCGGGCGGCGGCGTGCATCTGGGTGTCGTAGTCGTCGTAGCTGAACACCGACAGGGCGGGGGCGCCCGTGCTGCCCCCGCTGTGGAAGTACAGCTCGGCGTCGGCCCGGTCCAGCTCCCGGGCCGGCGCCTGCACGTCCTCCTTGCCCAGCAGCGGGCCCGCCGGCGGCGGCAGGAGGACCGGCCGGACCAGGTCGTCGAGGCAGGCGGTGGTCGCGAACCGGGCCGGGTCGGCCTGGACCGCGACGCGGCGGCTGTAGCGCTGGAGGGCGTAGACGCCGTCGTGCGGCTCGCCCGCGTAGCTCGCCTGCATGGCGCCGACCGGGGTGATCCGGGTGACGCCCGCGGCCAGGGCGGTGCGGGCGAGCTCTGCGACGTCGTTCCGGCTGCCGGCCAGGCCCGCCGTCTGGAGGTAGCGGCGCATCGGGCGCAGGGTGGCGATCAGCCGCTCGCGGGGCAGCGGCTTGACCCAGACGCTGCGGTGCAGCGGCGAGGCGGTGAGCGGCGACCGGGTGTCGGCCATGACCCGCCAGGAGCCGTCGGCCGCCGCGAACACCCGGGTCAGGCCGAGGTGTTCCTCCAGCCGGGCCACCAGCTCGGTGGTGGTCAGCTCGGCGGCCTCCGCCGGGTCCGCCGGGCCCTCCGCGGTGGCGCCCGCGGCAGGCGGGCGGGCCGCGAGGACCCCGGCGAACCGCTCGGCGAAGGCGAACACCTCCTGTTCGTCGTCGGTGTCGAGGTAGACCACCTGGGGGCTGGAACAGGCCTGCTGCTCGTACAGGCACACGTCGTCGGCGAGGGCGTCGAGCGCGGCGGCGTCCGACCAGGCGTCGGCCGTCAGGTACGCGAAGGAGATCCGGTGCCCCCACTCCACCAGCCGGCAGCCGGCCGGCACGTGGGCCGCCACCCCCTCGACGGCGCCCTCCCCGCCCCATACGGCGACGGCGTCCGCGGGCGCGCACATCAGCCGCAGCCACTCCTGCCGGGAGGACGGGAAGCGCAGGACGACGACCCGCGCGGCGAGCGCGCCGGTGGGGTCGAGGGCCGCGAGCTCGGCCATCAGGTGCTGGGTGAAGAGGCCGTCGGAGCCGCTCGTCTTCAGGACGTTGACGTTCCCGGCGAGCAGCCCCTCGACGATGCTCAGCGGCGCGACCGTCGCGGCGTTCCCGGGTGCGACGTGGGCGACCAGGCCGACGGGCGCCCACGCCTCGTAGACGGTCTCGCGCGGATCGGCCCGGTCCAGCCGGCCCGGGGTCGCGCCGCCGAGTTCGCGGCGCAGCTTGCGGGTCAGCTCCCGGCGGCCCAGCAGGGCGCCGAGCTCGGCCAGTACGGCCGGGTCCTCCCCCGGAGGCAGGTGCGCGGCGAGCCGGGCGCGCACCGGGTGGGCCGGGTCGCGCAGGGCGGCGGCGAGGGCGTCGCAGGCGGCCAGCACGGTCTCGGTCTCCAGCACCGTGGCCAGCGCGGCCCCGACGGCGGCCGGCAGGTCTTCGAGGCGCCGTCCGGCCTCCTCGTCGCCGATGAACGCGCCCTGCCAGAAGTGGTGCGCGCCGCCGTCGTCGTGCCGCTCGCAGGCGGTCGCGGTCGCGGTCGTGGCCGTGGTTGTGGCCGTGGTTGTGGTTTCCGTCATGGTCACGCCATGCCCTTCATCAGTTCCGCTGCGGCCACCGCGCAGCTGCGGTTGCGGCTCACCCCGGCACGGCCGTGGACGGTGAACCAGGGGGTCGCCAGCTCGCACCCGCAGGCGTCGCCCGGCTGCAGGGAGGCGAGGTCGCCCATGACCACGCTCTGCGCCGGCACCGAGGTGATGTACGGGGACACCAGGTGCAGGTAGCCCCGCTCCCCGTACGGCAGGGGTTCGAGGGTGCGCGTGGAGCGGATCGTGACCCGGGACCACACGGGGGCGTGCAGCCGGTGGTGGTCGCACTCGATGTACGGGATGCAGTGCTCCACCGACCCGAAGGTGTCCCGGATCCGCTCGCCCGGGATGCCGAGCTGCTCGGTGACGCGGGCGTACAGCTCCTCCTTCCCGATCCGCCGGTCGGCGTGCCCCTTCCAGCCGCCGCCGAGGACGACCAGGGAGCCCTCGGGCAGGCGCAGCGGGGGCATCCCCATGGCCCGCATCCGCTCCAGGGTGAAGAACAGGAAGGCCGGGAAGCCGAGGATGCGGACCGGGGCGTCCTCCCGCTCGAAGCGGCGCAGCGCGGCGATGCAGCCGAAGGGGTCGAACTCGTGGTCGCCGCCGGTGTTGCGCAGGGCGTACTCGACGCTGCGCGCGGGGGCGAAGTCGCACAGGTAGTTGTCGGTGAAGGCGGTCCCGAGGTTGAGGGAGGGGGCCGGTTCGTAGCTGTACAGGAGGTAGTTGACCTCCTGGTCCGGGGTGATCCAGCCGTTGCGCTCGAAGATCCGGGCGACCATCCGCTGCGCGGAGCGGATGGTCCAGCGGTCGAAGAACATCTGCGACTTCTGGCCGGTGGTGCCGGAGGAGGTCAGGTGCAGCTCGACGTCCTCGGGCGGGACGGAGAGCACCTCGTGCCGCTTGAAGAAGTTGGCGTGGACGAGCGGAGTCCGGTACGGCTCCCCGCCCGGGGGAGTGGCCTCGTACAGGGAGCGGAAGAACGGGGACCGCTCGACGTGCCAGGCGTTGGCCTCCGCCATGGCGGCGGCGAACAGCTCGTCCTCCGCGGGCCCGGAGGCGTACGGGTCGGTCAGGTCGCACAGTTGCTGTACGTGCGGCAGGAGGGCCGGGTCGGGTACGGCGACCGGCGCGAGATGGGGGTTCATGGGGCGACCTCGGGTGGTGTGGGCAGGTGTGCCGACGCCCAGGCCGACACGTAGCAGTCCAGATAGGGCTGGAGGGGCGGTTCCACGGCGACGCCGCGGAAGTCGATGCGCTCGCTGGAGCGGGACAGCACGGCGTAGTCGTGGAAGCCGTCGCCGTCGGCGCGCATCGCGGGGTAGAGGGCCCCGGCGACGAACCCCTCGGCGAGGAAGGCGGACAGGACCTCGTGGTGCGCGAGCGGCACCAGGGCCTCGACGTAGCCGGCGCCCGCGCGGGCCAGGGCCCGGGTGACGGGTTCCAGGCAGGCGGCCGCGGCGGCCGGGTCGGGGTGGGCGGTCAGCAGGGAGCAGTAGCCGCCGGCGCGGTTGAGGTAGGCGTACACCTCGAACCGGCCGTCCTCGGGCGTGAGCAGCACGTTCGGGGTGTGCAGCGGGTAGAACCAGCCCTCGGCGCCCGGGAACCGCTCGCGGAAGCGGCGGCGTACGAAGGCGGGCGCCTCGATCATCTCCAGCCGTTCCGAGGTACCCCGCGGGCCGGGCCCGGGTGCCGCCGTGGCCCCCGGCGCCGCCGTGGTCCCCCGCACCCCGGGGTAGCCGATGCCCAGCGCCGCCCCGGCGGTGCGCAGCAACGGCAGGAGCGGGGCGGGCACTTCGGTGACGGGGAGCCGGCGGTCCAGCACCCCGGCGGAGTGACGCGCGTAGAGCGCGAGGCTCTCGCGGCTGCGGAGGTCCACCGCGTTGGGCAGGATGCCCAGCGGCCGGAAGCCGTTGCGCGCGACGACGCGCTGCGGGCCGGCGCTGACGGTGCGCACGGTCGCGTACACCGAGTCCAGCCGCCCCGTGTCCAGCATGCCCGCGCAGAGCGCCCCGGTCAGGGCGCCGGCCAGGCCCGACGAGCGGTGCTCGGGGTGCACGGCGATGCCCTCCAGGCGGCCGATGCGGCTGCCGGCCTCGCCGTGGATGGCGGCGGACCCGGTCAGGGCCCCGGTGGCGGGGCAGCGGCCGACCAGCCACAGGGAGTACGGGTCCTCGATGAGCCGGGCCATCTCGGCCGGGTCGGTGCCGAGGGCCACGGGGTAGTGCGGCCCGTAGACGGCGTAGTAGAGCTGGCGCAGTTCGGCGATGTCCGGGCGGGCGGCCGCGGTGATGACGGGGGTGGCGACGGGGCTCACCGCGCACCTCCGGCGGGCCGGCCTTCGGGGGACTTCAGCAGCGCCAGGGCGCAGGCCGCGGGGAGCAGCCCGGCGCCCTGCACCAGGCACAGCGTCTGCGGGGAGAGGAAGTCGCCCGCGGAGCCGAAGGCCAGGGACGCCACCGGCAGGGAGGCGCCCAGCACGGCCTGCATCACGGCGAAGAAGCCGGGCTTGTCGGCCGGCGGCACCAGCCGCTGGAACAGGGCCACGAAGCGGACGCTGACGGCCCCGGCGCACCAGCCGGCCACGGCCAGGCAGCCCGCGACGGCCGGACGGTGCGCGACCAGCCCCGGCAGCGCGAGCGCGAGGGCCATCAGTCCCAGGCACCAGGCACCGGCGACCGTGGGGCGTCCCGGCACCCGGGTGCCGGTGAAGGCGCCGACGAGTGCGCCGGTGCCCAGGGAGGCCTCCAGCAGCGCCACCGTGCCGCCGCCGCCCGCGAGGACGGAGCGGGTATAGAGGGGGATGACGACGAACACGGCCGTGGTGAAGAGGTTCGCCGCGGTGAAGCAGACCAGGATCCGCCGCACGTAGGGGAGTTCCCCGAGGATGCGGCGCAGCGTCCGCCGCTCGGCAGGGTCCTCCGGGGCACCGGCGCCCGGGCCCGGGGCGGCCGTACGGAAGCGGGCGCCCGCCACGAGCGCGGCGGCGCCCAGGTAGGCGGCCGCACAGCCGGCGGCCAGCCCGGCCACGCCGAACCGGTCGACGGCCAGGGCGCCGAGCAGCGCTCCGCCGAGGCCCGCCAGGGACTGGGTGGACAGCTCGAAGCCGGTGGCCGTCTCGATGTCGGCGTCGTCGACGAGTTCGGGCACCGAGGTGGTCAGGCAGGGGTCGAAGAACGCCTGGCAGGCCGCCAGGGCGAGACCGGCGGCGTACACGGAGGCGAGCGGCGGGCCGTCGGCGTACGCCCAGAGCGCCAGGGCGCCCGAGACGGTCCCGGCCAGGGCGGCGGCGGTCCGCAGCACCGAACGGTGCGCGCACCGGGCGACCGCGGCGGCCACCACGGGCGCCAGGGCCACGGCGGGCAGCGTGCAGGCGGCCATGAACAGCCCGGAGGCCAGGCCCCGCGCGCCGTCCACGGCGTAGGCGACGATCCACCAGGACACGCCGACCTGGAACATGCGCACGGCGGCCTGGGTGAGGACCTGGCCGAGCCACACGGCGCCGAAGGCGCGGTTGCGCAGGACCAGCGGAGCGCGTCGCGGACCGGCCCCGGTGTCCGGCACGGCAGGGGTGTCGGTCACGGCCGGGGCGGCGGTCATGCCGTCGGCCTCTCGTCGAGGACCCGGACGAGCTTGCCCGAGCGCGGGTTGACGGCGAGGTCGCGGTGGCGCACCCACTCCACGGACAGCGGGTGCACGAACCCCGCGCGCACGCTGTCCGGATACAGCGGCCGCGCCTTCTCCAGCTCCGCGACGACGGCCCCGGCCAGCTCCGTGCGGCCGTGCTGCTCGCCGGGGGGCGTGGCCAGCCGCAGGACGAGCCCGTCGCGGCCGTCCCAGCGGCGGACGACGAGCTGCATGCCGACCACGTGCCCGCCGGTGTCCGCGGTGGCCACCGCGTCCTGGGCGTCCTGGGTGTAGAGGGAGACCGGCCCCACCCGTACGCCCTCCTCGGCGCGGCCGAGGATCCGGAAGTGGCCGGGTCCGCAGCCGGTCCACTCGGCCCGGTCGCCCGCGGGGTAGCGGATGATCGGCATGAGGCGGCGGAAGAGGCTGGTGACGACCACCCGGCCGGGACGGCCCGGTTCGGTCACGGGCTCGTCCGTGGAGTCGTCGAGGATCTCCACGACCGAGTACGGCGTGAACGCGCGGTGCACCCGGGCGTCGGAGCCGGGTACGGGACGGCCGAGCAGGCCCGCGTCGACGCTGGCGTAGCCGACGGAACGGACCTCGGCGCGGGGGAACGCGGCGGCCAGCAGGCGCCGTTGGTCGTCGAAGAGGGCCTCGCCGCCGAAGAGCAGCAGCTCCACCGCGTCCAGCCGGACCCCGGAGGCCACGGTCTGCTCGGCGAGCCGGCACAGCGTGGTCGGCGTCCCGGTCAGCACCTGCGCGGCGAGGTCGCGCAGCGTGGGGATCGTCGACTCCGGCGGCGCGCCGCCGCCGACGGGCAGGCGGACGTTGTCCACGGGCGCGTGGGCGAGCGAGTCGAGGAGGAAGAGGAAGCTGGCGTACAGCTCCCCGGCGTAGAAGAGGTCGGCGACCCGGTGCCCGGGGCGCAGCCCGGTGTCCACGAGCCCCTGGCCGAAGGCGGTGACGAAGGTGCGCCACTCGTCGCGGGTGAAGACGGAGAACTTGGGGGACCCGGTGGTGCCGCCGGTCTTGTAGACCGTGGCCTCGCTGAGCGGGCCGGTCAGGACGCGGCTGCCGGGCAGGGTGTTGGCCGCCCAGAACGCCCGCTGGTCGACCACCGGCAGGTCGGTGAGGCGGTCGGCGTGCGGCGGCAGGGACGCGTAGAGGTCCCGGTAGAAGGGCGAGTGGTGACGGGCGAAACGTATGAGGTCCGAGAGCTGCTGGGCGGACATGTGCCTTTGCCTAGGTGACGGAGACGTGAACGGGAACGGGACCGGAGCCACTGCGGGGCCCGGTGGGAGCGGGAGCGGGGACCCCCGGTGCCCCGACTCCTCGGTGCGCGCCAGAACATGACGCGCTGTCACGATGATCAAACATCGGTGCGCTCAGGACCAAATCGGGAAAGGATTTCCGGCCACTGTGCCAACATCCGTAAGAATTTCAATCAGTTGGCCGGAACGTGGTCGTCCGGTCACCCCCGCCGGACGGGGGATCAGGCCGCCGCGGCGCGGAACGTACGGGGGCTCAGACCCCGGTGGCGCTTGAACGCGGCGCTGAAGCCGAAGGCGTCGGCGTAGCCGACCGAGCGTCCGATCTGGGCGATGCTGAGGTCGGTGTCGGTCAGCAGTGCCGCGGCCTCCTCCATGCGGCACTCGGTGAGGTAGGCGAGGGGCGGACGGCCCATCAGCGCGGTGAAGCGCTTGGCGAACAGCGCCCGGGAGACGCCGGCCCGCTCGGCCAGCGATCCCACGGTCCAGGCCTCCGCGGGCCGGTCGTGGAAGGCCCGGAGGGCGGGGGAGAGGACCGGGTCGGCCAGCCCCCGGTACCAGCCGGGCGCGTCGGCCCCGGCCCGGTCGAACCAGCTGCGCAGGGTGCACACCAGGGCCCAGTCCAGGAGCCGGTCCATCAGCGCCTGCGAACCGGCCGTGAGCCGGGCGGCGTCGGCGGCGGCCGTCTCCAGCCAGGTGCAGACCTCGGCGTCCTCGCTGACCACCAGCACGGGCGGCAGGGCGCGCAGCAGCCGCTCGTGGCGATGGCCCGAGGCGCGGTAGGCGCCGACGATCAGCGAGGTCGCCTCCTGGGGGCCGTCGCCCCAGTGGATGCCGCCGAGTTCCTCGTCGGTGCACTCGGCGTGCGGGCCGAAGCAGGCGATCTCGTACGCGGCGTGGGGGCCGTCGAGGGTGCCGGGACGGTCCGCGAGGCTGAACGGCGCGGTGCCGTTCACGAGGGCGGTGTCGCCCGCCCGGACCGCCCGCTCGGTGCCGTCGGGCAGCAGCAGCGTGCCCCCGCCGCGCAGCACGCTGACCATGGTCAGGGGGGCGCCGTCGGCGAAGCGGATGCTCCAGGGCGCCGCCAGGAGGGCGTGGCTGACGACCGAGCCCTCGGCCCGGATGCCACTGAGGAGGGAACTCAACGGGTCCACACGGGCAGCGTAGCGTAGACGATCTCCTATGTTCCCGAGTGTTTCTCCCATGGATCATCCACGCCGCCCCGGCTGTACTGGACCCATCGCACCAACCGCACCACGCGGAACCGCACCGAGACCAGCCGGGAGAAACCGTGACGCAGCACGGCAGCGATGCCAGGACAGCCCTCGTGGTCGTCGCACACCACCGCACCGATTCCCTCACCGCCCACACGGCCCGCCGGGCCGCCGAACGGCTCGAAGCCGCCGGGTACCGCATCGACCTGCTCGACCTGCACGCCGAGGGGTTCGACCCCCGGATGAACCTGTCGGACCAGCCGGACTGGGGCAACCGGGAGAAGCCGTACTCGGAGGAGACGCACGCCCACATGCGGCGCATGCTCGACGCCGATGTCATCGTCGCCGTCTTCCCGGTGTACTGGCAGGGCGTGCCCGCGATCCTCAAGGGCTGGATCGACCGCGTGTGGAACTACGGGTTCGCCTACGGGCGCAGCAAGCCCCGCCTCGCCGACAAGCGCGTCCTGTGGCTGGCCCTGGCCGGAGTCACGTCCGACGACCCCATGGTGGAGGGGATGCGGACCGTCCTGGAGGTCACCCTGAACGAGGGCCTCGCCGGCTACTGCGGCCTCGCCCACTCCACCGTCGGCCTGCTCACGGACGCGGAGGAGCGCCCGCAGAGCTTCGACGACGACGGCACCCTCGTGATCGGCGAGGCGGTCGCGGGCGCCGCGCGCGAGGCCCAGTACGCCGACTTCGACCGGCGGGCCCTGGAGTTCGTGGAAGGGCTCGCCGCCGGAGCACTGGTGACGGCCTGACGCAACGGCCGTGCCGGGGCGCTGCCGGGGCCGGGGCGCTGCCGCGCCCCGCGGCCCCGGCCCGCGCCGGTCCCGGCTCGGGGACCTCCGTCCGGCGGTCCTTCGACGCGAGGGGCCCCAGGGCGACGAGGACGACGACGGCCCCCACTGCGTGCTGACCAGCAGCCGTTGGTCAGGGCTGCCAGTAGCCCCTCGGCCGAGGGGTCGTCACCACCTCGTTCGGCCACCTTTGCCGGACCCGTCCGAGCTGCTCGCGCAGTTCGTCCACCCAGCCGGCCCCGGGGTCCAGGACCACGCGGACCGAGACCCCGGACTCGCCGCCGTCGTCCACCGTGACGACGGGGCGGGGCGCCGAGAACCGCCGGTCGACCTCGATCCGGACCTCGGTGTCGCCCATGGCCGTCCAGCGGACGGCCTGCCCGTCGGTGAGCTCGTCCAGGGCCGCCGACCAGTCGTCCACGGCCTCCGGTGACAAGCGCAGCCCGAGGCGCCCGCCGGCGAAGGCGCTCGTGATGACGAGCTCGGCATCGAGGTGGTCGTTGTACGGCGTGTCTCCGGGCCTGTTCCGCCCCAGAACGCGTACCCGGACGCTGCTGTCCGGGTCGGCCAGGTGGATCAGGTCCACATCCTCACCCTCACCCTCACCTTCAGCCTCACTCTCGCCCACGTGCCCTCCCGAATCCTCGTTCTCACATGATCGGGCCAAACCCCTTGCGCAATGGTCAAGAAACGTTGACCATTGAGCCATGCCCACCGATGATCTTCCCGAGACCTTCCACGTCACCACCGACGAACAACTGCGCGCCGTCTCCAACCTGACGCGCCACCGGATCATGGCCGTGCTCCGCTTCGAGCCCGCGACGATCACCCAGATCGCCGAGCGCGTCGGCCTGGCGAAGGGCAGTTCCAGCTACCACGTACGGCTGCTGGAGCGGGCCGGCCTGGTGAAGGTGGTGCGGACGCGGAAGGTCCGCGGCGTCACCGAGCGGTACTACGCCATGGCCGCGCGGTCGATCGTGCTGCCGGATCCGGGCGAGGGCGGCCCGGACGTGCTGATGCGGCACGCGGTGGCCGACCTGGAGGCGGCGCCGGCGGACCGCGAGCGGCACGTGCGGATGGCGCACCTGCGCCTCACCGACGAGCAGTTCGCGGAGCTCGGAGCGCGGCTGGAAGCGCTGGCGGACGAGTACCGCGCGCTGTCCGACCCCTCGCTGCCGGACACCTCCCTCGTCTTCGCCCTCTTCCACCCCGGAGCCGCCAAGTGACCTCGGACGTACGCAGACTCCCGGCCGGCTTCGGACGGCTGTGGACCGCCCAGACGGTGTCCTCGCTCGGCGACGGGGTGTCGCACGCCGCGATGCCGCTGCTCGCCCTGACCCTGACGCGGGACCCGATGGCGCTCGCCGTCGTCACGGCCGCCGGAACGCTGCCGTGGCTGCTCTTCGGCGTGCTCGGCGGCGCGCTGGTGGACCGCTGGGACCGCCGGCGCACCATGTGGATCGCCGACGCGGCGCGAGCGGCGCTGCTCGCGGTACCGGCGGCGGCCGCCGCGCTCGACGCGCTGAGCATTCCGCTGCTCGCCGCCGTCGCCTTCCTCCTCGCCCTCGGCGGCCTCTTCTTCGACACCGCCGCCACGGCCTACCTGCCGGACCTCCTCGGCCGCGACCCCGCACTCCTGGAGCGCGCCAACTCCCGCCTGCGCGGCACCCAGGCCGCCGCCTCCGGCTTCGCCGGCCCGCCCGCCGGCAGCGCCCTGCTCGCGCTCGGCCGGGCGGTCCCGCTGCTTGCCGACGCGGTCTCCTTCCTGGTCAGCGCCCTGCTCGTACGCTCCCTGCCCGCCGCGGCGCCCCGGCCCGCACCGCAGGCCCGCGAGTCCCTGCTGCGCCAGGCGCGGGCCGGCGCCGCGTACGTGTTCCGGGACCGGCTGCTGCTCGGGCTCGCGCTGCGGCCGGCGGTCGGGAACATCGCCTTCGTGGCGGTGGAGACCGTACTCGCCCTCTTCGCGCACGACCGCCTCGGCATCGGCGCCTTCGGCTTCGGCCTGCTCCTCACGGCGGAGGCCGCCGGCGGGCTGCTGGGCGCGGGCTTCGCCTCCTTCCTCGGCCGCCGCCTCGGCACCGGCACCGCGCTGACCTGCACGGCCGCAGTGGAGGGGCTCGCCATCCTCGGCCTCGCCGCCGCCCCGAACGCGTACGCCGCCGGTCTCGCGCTCGCCGTCTGCGGCGCGGGCATGGGCGCCACGATGGTGCTCGCCCCCTCCCTTCGGCAGTCGATCGTCCCCGCCCACCTGATGGGCCGGGTCGCCTCCACCTCCCGCATGCTCGCCATGTGCGCAGCCCCGTTCGGCGCCTTCCTCGGCGGCTGGCTGGCCACCGCCCACGGCGTGCGCACCCCGCTGTACGCCGCCGCCGGCCTCCTCCTCACCATGACGGCGGTCACCGCGACCATGACCGGCAACCGCCGTGTGGAAGCCGCCCTCCGCGCCGCGGCCGCCACCCCCGCCGAGGCTCCGGAACACCCGGACTCCGGGGCCCCCGTCCGGGAACACGCCGCGTAAGGGCCCGCAGAAGCCTTTCCCCGGTACGACTGATCCACCCTCCCGGGTGGATCACCCTTCGACGACGGTCCGGCGGGTGTGCCCCGCGTCTATAAAGAGGGGGTTTCGCCCCTTCCTGATCGTCTGACTGATGGGTCGTCATCCGATGCTGAACGCCGCTCTGCGTCTCGCCGCCGCCACCGCCTTCCTGCTGTCCGCCGCCGTCGCCCCGTCCGCCGCGGCCGCACCCGCGGCGGACGGGGACACGAACGCCCCGTGCGGTCCGGTCGTGGAGTACCGGGCCTGGGACTGGTGGCGCACCACGACGAACTCGCAGATCGCCCGTCCGGTGGCGGCCACCGCGGTCAAGGAGCGCTGGCAGTGGCGCGAGGACGTCAACACCCTGTGGCGCGGCGACACGAGGGAGAACGTCGACGAGATCTTCCGGACCGGCTTCACCCCGCGCGGGGACCAGCTCATCCCGCTGGCCGAGTACATCGTCAAGGGCGGCGGCCAGCTCAGCGCGCACCTCAGCACCAGCTGCGACCAGAGCGTCGCCAAGCGGTTCGCGACGTACGGGGCGGAGCAGACCGGCTGGGTCTACGAGATCTACGCGCCGGGCGGCATCGACGTGAACGCGACGGCCGCGGTGAACAACTACCAGTCGCCGTACCTGTGGAACAAGGAGATCGACTTCCCCGGGGGCGTGCGGGGCAACTTCATCAAGGGCGCCTGCAAGTACCGCCTGACGGGCACCGACCCGGTCACCAACGAGAAGACCTGGCAGCAGCTCGGCTGCAAGGACAACACCGACTTCGCCCCCTACAAGGCGGACCCCGCCGCGTACAAGCTCGCCCACTGACACGGCCCGCCGCGAGCGGCGGAGCCCGCCCCGCCCCCGGAGCGCTACTTGGCGAAGCGCCAGGTGACGTCGATCTTGCCCTTGTCGAGGGGGGCGAGGGCCTTGAAGGTGCCGGGGGTGAGGTCGAGGCCGTGGCGGCCCGCGCCCGGGGCCTCGTCGAGGACGGTGGCCGTGACGGACTTGCCCTTGTACGTGATGACGACCTTCCGTCCGCAGCTGGCCGACGGGTACCCGTTCCCGAACATGGTGGGGTCGAGGGCGACGGCGTGGTCGGTGTCCTTGATCACCTTGCCGCAGGCGCCCAGGCCCGGGGAGTAGTGGGTCGCCGAGCCCTTGTAGGTCTCGCCCGGCTTGCCCGGCTGCGGAGAGGCCGTCGTGGTCTTGCCCGGCTTCGGGGTCGGGGGCGGGGTGGTGGTCCTGCCCGGCTGCGGGCTGCCCGAAGGGGCGTGCGACGTGCCGGGCTTGGGCGGCGGGGCCGTGGTCCTGCCGGGGTTGGGCGGCGGGGCCGTCGTCCCGCCGGGCGCCGGGGCGGCGGTCGTTCCGCCCGCCTGCGGAGCCAGGACGGCGGCCTGGGCGGAGGCGGCGGCGGTCTCCGACGCGGAGGCGGTGGCGCCGGTGATCACGGCACCGGTGCCGGCGGCGAGTACGGCAACTGCGGCGGCCGCTGTGGCGATTCTGGCTTTCATCGCTCTCTCTGTTCCTCGGGATGGCGCGTTCCGGGGCGGGTCCGCGCAAGGTCCTTGCCGGCCGCCGCCGGAGTCGGCCGGCGGTCACGGCCGACCCAGGATCACGAACACCGCTAACACGCCGCTAATGTCCGGCGGCGCTCCCGCGCGGCAGTTGTTTCCTCTTGGGAAAGAAGGTGGTAGTTTCCTGATGGGAAAGAACCCGTCCTCCATACGATCACGGATGCCGCACATGACTGCCTACGACGCCCAGACCGCCCTCGACGCCATACGGAACGGCCGGCAGCAGGCGCTCGCCGAGTACCTGCGCCACGCCTACTCCCGTCCCTACCTGGTCGTCGCGGCGCTGGGACTGTTCGCCGTGTTCGCCTCCTTCGATCTGCCGAACCCCCTGAACGTCGCCGCGGTCCTGGCGGGCAACGCCCTGGCCATGGGCGGGTCGTACGTGCACCAGCGCCGGGCCACGGTCCGCCGCAGGACCACGGGGCGGGAGGTCCTCGGGTACGCGGTGGCGAGCGTCGTGACCCTCGTGTTCTTCTGGGCGGTGGCGATCGCCGCGTACTTCGCCGGCCTGCCGGCCCGGCACACGGTCGCCGCCGCCGTCACCGCGCTGGCGGTCGTGGCCGCGTCGTACGCGTTCCGTCCGGCCTTCGTCGCCATGCTCCGCAGGGAGGGCGAGGGCTGATGGACCCCGACTTCGACGAGTTCCTGCACGTCCCGGCGCGGCTCTCGATCGTCGCGCTGCTGGCCCCGGCCGACTGGGTGGAGTTCGGCTTCGTCCGGGACGCCGTGGGCACCAGCGACTCGGCCCTGTCCAAGCAGGTCACCGCGCTGGCGGACGCCGGGTACGTCGAGGTCCGCAGGACGCGCAGCCGCACCGGCCGGCACGCGCACCTGCGCCTCACCCCGCACGGGCGGCAGGCGTTCCGGCGGCACGCCTCGGCGCTGGAACGGATCGTGGCGGCGGCGCGGAACCCCCCGGCGTAGCCGACCGCGGGTCAGCCCTTGCGGGAGATCTGGAGGAGCCAGGGGCTGGGGTTGGTGAGGGTGACGAGTTCCTTGTGCGTCGTGTCGCCGGGCAGGGGGACGATCAGCCACAGGCCGGGCGGGAAGAACCGGCCCTTCGTGTAGGCGAGTCCGCCGTAGACGGAGCGGAGGAAGGCGGGGACCGAGTCGCGCGGGACGTCGCGGAACTCGACGTGGTCCACCGTGATGTCCGCGTCGTCCTCGGGGTAGAGGCGGACGCTGACCGTGGGTGTGCCTTCGAGGTCGACGAGCGCCTCGTGCGGCAGGGAGCCGTCGGGGTCGAGGGTGGCGCCGATGTCCGCGGCCGTACGGCGTGAGGTCCGGTCCGCGCCGATGTCATCGGCGACGGTCATCGTCAGGCGGTGGTCCTGCGCGATCTCGCGTATCGCGCGGACGGCCGACTCGGTCGTCGGGAGGTGAGCGGGTTTCATGGGGGGATCATTCCTCATCGGAGCGGACGCCGGGGCCATCGGCTTCGGGTGAGCCCGCCCCGGCCGCCTCCCCGGCCGCCTCCCCGCCCGCCTGTACTCCCGCCGCCCGTAGGCCCGTTGCCTTGACGGGCGTCCGGGGCCCGGCCCACGATGGCGGCCCGTACACCGGAGGGGGCACCGTGGCCGAGATGCCGGAGCGTCGTCTGCTCGACCTGCACGCGGTGCGCGGGCTCTTCCCCAGGGGGACCTCGCGCGACGCCCTGGAGAAGGCGCTGCGTCCGCACCGGGTCACGGGCAAGGGCGGCTTCCAGGGCACCGAGGACGTGGACAAGTACCCGGCCGACGTGGTGCACGAGCTGGCCGCGCAGGTCCGGGCGGGCACCGCGGTCATCCCGCCGCTGACCCGTGCCGAGCGCCGCGAGCTCCGGGTCCGGGAAGGGCTCACCCTCCTGCGCCTCCTGCTGATGTGCGCCGTCCTGTTGGCCCTCGTGCTCCTCCTGGCCGTGGTCGTCCCGGACTGACGCGGGCGGCGGCCGGGCCCGGTGCCACCGCCGCCGGGCCGCCGGTCCGCGTCTGGCGACGGCGTGCAAACCTGGGCCGGTGAATGAAGCCCTCTCCGCCGCCCTCCAGCGCGCCTCCCGCCACCAGCACCGCTTCGAAGCCCGCTTCGCCGCCTACTTCGACTCCCTGACCGACCCCGCGGGCGGCACGTTCGAGATCCCGCCCCACGGAGCCTTCCCCGCCCGTGCGCTCGACCTCGTGCGCGACATGTCGCTGCGCGGCGGCAAACGGCTCCGCGTGGTCCTCCTGCACGAGGCGGCCTCGCTGGTGACCGAGGAGGACGTACCGGGTCTGGACGACGCGGCCATCAGCATCGAACTGCTGCAGACCCACGGCCTGATCCACGACGACATCATCGACGACGCGCCCGTCCGCCGCGGGGCCCCGTCCACCTACTACGCCTACCGCCGGACGTTCCCCGACCGGCCCGACACCGCCCTCGCCATGGCCCTCCTCGCCGGTGACCTCGCGGCCTTCCTGTCCCTGCGGGTGCTGCTCACCGGCGGCCTGCCCGCCGACCGCGCGCTGGCCCTGGCCGCCGTGCACGCCGACACGGCGGCCGCGACCGTCACCGGGCAGATGATCGACCTGGAACGCGACTTCCACCCCGACCCCGGCACCGAGTTCCTGCACGCGGTCACCGAGTTCAAGTCCACCCGCTACTCGGTGCTCGCCCCGCTGCGCATGGGCCTGCTCGCCGCCGGCACCGACCACGCCCCGTACGACGCCGAACTGCGGCGCTACGCGACCGCACTGGGGATCGCCAACCAGATCCACGACGACTGGCTCGACCTGTTCGGCGATCCGGCCGCCCTCGGCAAGCCGACCGGTTCCGACATCCGCTCGGGCCGCCGCAGCTACGCCGTCACCGCCCTCCGGTCCGTCTGCGACGACGCCGAGCGCACGCTGCTGGACGGGGCCTCGGGAGACCCGGGCTGCGACGAGGAGACCCTCGACCGCATACGGAGCATCGCGCGGGCGCACGGGGTCGACCGCCGGCTCCGCGACGACGCCCACGAACACGCCCGCCGGGCCGGGGCCCAGGCCGCCACCTGGCGGGAGCGCTGGCGCCCGGAGGCCGTGGCGTTCTTCGAGCACATGCCGGTCTGGAGCGTCACCCGGGACCGGTGACCCTCGGCGTCAGAGCCCAACGTCCCTGAGGCGCAGGGCCGTTCGGCCCTGTGCCCGGGGCGCCGGGGTTCGTACGCTCGGCGCATGGAAACGATCAAGAAGGTCCGGTTAGCCCCCGTCGTCTGCCTGGCCCTGGCCGGGGTGCTCGCCCCCGCGCCCACGGCCGCCTCGGCCGCCGCACCGGCGGGTACGTCGCTGGCGCCCGCCGGCCACCGCTTCGACGCCGTGGCCGGACAGCCCGTCACGTTCGACGCCGGGCCGATATCCGTCACCTGCGCCCGCTCCTCCTCCACGGGCAACACGCTCCCCGCCGGGTCCGCCGCCACCAACCCCTCGGGGCCGGTCTCGCTGCGGATCGAGCCGCCGGTCTTCCAGGACTGCACCACCGACGCGCCGGGCCTGCGGGTGTCGGTGGAGACCAACGAGGACCACGGACCCTGGGAACTGCGGCTCCAGTACGCCGCCTCGGGCACCACCGGGCGCCTGACGATGCCGGCCGGCGGCTTCGTCCTGCGGACCAGCGGGCTGCTGTCCTGCACCGCCACGGCCGCCCCAGGCGCCGCCGCCTCGCTCCCGGCCCGCTGGGACCCCGAGGCCCCCGCCCTGGGGCTGACCGCCGCACCCGTGCCGATCAGGCTGGAGGGCGGGTTCTTCTGCCCGAGCTCCATCGCGTCGGCCGCCATCTCGGCGGCGTACACGGTGCGCGACACCACCGACCCCGCCCGTCGGATCACGGCCGGCCCGGCCGGCTGAGCAGGGCCTCTCCCCGCGCCCGGACGCCCCGCGCCCGAACCACGAGGCGATCCTGCCGGGACACCAGGGCCACATCGCCGCACTCACCGGAACGCTCACACGTCGCGGCGCCTCACGACGAGCACCGCGAGTGCCACCGCGATCAGCGGCCAGAGCGCGTACACGGTCCAGGAGCCGGGGACCGTGGCGCCCTGGTCGGACGCGGCCTGTCGAACACCGAGATCGCCGAGCACCTCTTCATCACGGTGGCCACCGCCAAGTCGCACGTGTCACGGCTGCTCGCCAAACTGGGCGCCCGGGACCGCGTCCAGCTCGTCATCACCGCCTACGAGACGGGGCTCGTCACCCCGCCCCGCTGATGGGGACGGCGGACCGGCCGTCAAGGCGGTCCAGGTCCAGCTCAACCGGTACGGCGGTGGCTGACCGTCGACGGCGTCGTCGGCCCGGCCACCGGGCAGCCCCTGCTGACCGGTTCCGGGTCGGGTTCGGGCGGCCGCGACGGCGGCACCCTCCTGACGCACGCGCCGACGAGCAGCCTGTTCCGTGACGCCGGCGGCATCGGCTGGAGCTCGTCCGGCAACCGCTCCGACGGCAACAACTCCTCCCGCACCTCCTTCGACGGACTGCGCCGCGGCTCCGCGGAAGGCGCCGTGGCCCTGCGCGCGGCAAGTAACTGCGCGCTCACCGTCACCGGCGGCACGGAGCCCGGCCACGCCGCCGGGACGTACAGCCACGGCAACGGCAACGGTTACGAGCTCGACTTCAGCCCGTCCTCGTGCCTGAGCTCCTACATCACCGCGACCTTCGCCTCCGCCGGGCCGCGGGGCGACGGCGCCGCCCTCTACAAGGCCCCGAACGGCAACGTCTTCGCCCGTGAGGCCAGCCCACTGGACGTGACGTTCAGTGGGCTGAGCCCCCGCGACGACACTGCCGGGGTGCCGGGACCGAGGTCCCGGCACCCCGTTGGCGGTTCGTTGGCGGACTGTTCGACGCCGCTGAGAAGCTCCCCCGACACGGCCGGACGGGCCGAGATCGGGGGACACGGGATGAACACGGACACGCCGTCGAACAGTTCGCCGCCGAGGCCGTCAGGGAGCCGGCCTGCGGAGGACGCCCCTGCCCCGTCGAGGCCGCCGCAGCACCCACCTGCCAGCGGAGGCACGAGCGCACCGCCTGCGCCGAGGCCGACCCCGGACCAGCGGTCAAGGACGGCGCACACGTGCGGAAGGCTCCACCCGCCCGACGGCTCGACTGCGCCAGCTCCATGCCGCGTGCCCGATGAGGGTCAGGGCGGCGACGCATGCCGCGGCGCGAGTCACGTTCCAGGTGACAGCGAAGACCGCCCCTTCCGAGGCCGCCTCTACGTTCAATCGCTGGGTTGCCTCGAAAAAGGCAATGAACGGAACGAGTAGACGGAACAGAAGGCCACCGACTCCTGGCGTTCGCGCGACGTTTCCCATGAGCCCTAGAGGTGCACCAAATACGAAAGCCGCTATTCCCCAGATGAAAATCTGCCCTCCGTTGGAGGATTCGGATTCCATCTGCATTTCGGCCGGAATGGAGGTGGCCTGTTCCATTCCGGCCGGAATGGTAGGATTCATCTCCTTGAAGACGTAATACGTAACGACACCGATGGCTAATCCAAACGCTGCCAGCAGTGCCGATTCGATCTTGGATCGGCGACAATACCCCACCAGGAACGCGTAGCAAGCCCACGGCCAACCGCTGGAAAAGACAATACTCGCGGCGACGCAGGCTGGATTATGCCATTTTCCGACAACGGGACCCGCCAAGCCGAGTAGCAAACCCGTGACGAGGGCCACGGTCACCGGAACAATGCGAGCACGTGCAAAGCCTGTGATTGTTCTTCTCCCGTTCAGTGGGTAAGTCCGAGTTGGAGGCAGCGCTGCTCTCCGGGGCTGCACGGGCGGCCGTACAGCCCCGGAGCGGGCTACCAACTTACCGCACTTTAAACGGAGTTACTGTTCAGCGCGGGCGATCAGGAACTAATCGACGCTGTAGTAGCTGGAGCAGGTGTAGGCGAGACCCGCAGTGAGGTTCGCGTTGGAGGTGCCGCCGGCCGGCGCCCAGGCGCGACGCGTGTCGCCCGCGAGCTTCACCGTGGACGAATGCCCCTTCGATCCGTGAAGATAGTTCGAGTAGCAGTACTTGTTGACTACTCCAGGGCTGACCTCCCTCGCGGACCATCCGTAACACCACGTGCCGCCGCTGGACGGGCTGATGCATGCCTGCGACTGCGGGCCGAAAGAGGCAGTAGCCGCATCCATCCTGAACGTCACCACACCCCATTCGGAGGGATTGCCCAGCTCTGCAGGCGGCTGGGTGCCGTCCCCACGGTGGTGGACGGTGACACTTGCTCCGAAGGAGCTGGCGGTTGCGGGCGCATCCGCAGCGGCTGGCGTTGTGAGGCTTAAGGCTGCAAGGGCCGCGCTCGTGATGGCGAAAGCGGCAGATCTACCAACAGTCTTCATGATTCCCCTCCCCTGATTCCCCGTGTTGGGAACGAGGGAGATCCTCCATGGGTCGGCACCTGCCTACAATCGAAAATCGAGTTTACTGGCTCGAATTCAGCATGCCCCATTTGGGGTTATTGTGGCGATATTTGTGGATTTTTCATTAGTTGTTTTGGTTGGATTAAAGCGGAATTTCGCTACTTTTTGGCTGAGGTCGCCTTTTCGCTCGGTGATGATCGATGGCCGATACCAGTAGCCCAATCGGCGTGTCGCGTGGGTGGAGACCTGGGGCGCCCTCGACCCTTACGGCGGGCAAACGTGGCGACGCGGCCATGAGCCGCCAGGCCGCCTTTCCGGCACGGAACGCGTGGTCCACCGGCCCGTCGAGGCCGACACCAGGTCAAGCGGGCACGTGTTCCAGCTCTTCGGAGTCCGTGCACTCGATCTGTTCTGCGGGTCCCGGCCGTCGGAGCTGCCTATCGAGTACTTCGTCGCCAACGACGAGACCAGTGCGGTGGCCGTGGACCCGGGCGCACGGGCGCCGGTCGCCTCGCGCGTGCCCGTCGGTGACGTGGTCCACCTGGATCGAAGGCAATCCCGTGACGACGGTGCCGAGCAACTCCGTGCTGCGCTCCGGGATCGAGTCGGCCGATCCACGAGCCTGCTCCTCACCGGCCGCCGCACCGCGTCGCGCAACGGCGCGTCAGAGGAAGTTGTTGGGCCAGATCATGGTGCGCCACATGTGGGCCACGGGGGAGCCGTCGAAGCCCAGGCCCTGGGCGGGCTGGCGGAAGTGGCGGCCGACCACGTCCTCGAACTCGTCGAACTCGACCTGGACGTCGGGGTCGAAGGTGTACAGGTCGTTGATGGTCACCATGCGGGCCGACATGTACCAGCGGTGCCGCCGCGCCTCCAGGTAGGCCGCCCGGGTGTGGGACGGCGGCCGGTACTCCGCTCCGAAGAAGTCGCTGTACGCCTCGGGATAGCCGTAGCCCACGCTCTCGTCGGGGAAGTAGCGCAGGATCTCGTGCTGCCGCACGGCCCAGGCGACCTCGGCGTCCACGTACGGCTCCACCAGCTGGGCGCCCCAGTGCCCGTGATGGCTGCGCAGCAGGCCTGCGACCGAGATGTCGTGGAGCAGGCAGGCCAGCACCACCTTGTCGTCCGCCCCCTGCTGCCGCGCCTTCCGGGCGCTCTGCAGCATGTGGCGGGTGGTGAACGGGTCGAGGGCCAGGCGGAGCCGGAAGAAGTCGGCCAGGGTGGGCCGCTCGGGCATGGCGGGCAGGGTGTGGTTGTCACCCATCATGAACACCTGGCCCGGCTCCCGGTCGGACAGCCACCCGTCGCCGGAGCGGTGGACGGCCGTACCCAGGGTCGCGGCGGCCGGCGGGCAGATGACGCGGACACGCTCGTGCTGACCGTGAGACACGGACTTCCTTCCTGATGGGGCGCCATCACGCAGCGGGCGCCGGGGATTCGATCTCATCAGCGAGATCAACGGGCCGGGCTCCGCGTTCACCCGAACGGCGGAGCGCACGGCGAAAGATCCCCCGGAACAGTGAGCCAGGCGCACAACGGCTCGAACTTTTCGAACTTCTCGAACTCGTTGAGCCCCCTGTGACCTGTGTCACGACACCGGGCCTTGGAGTCGGGCGATCTCGGTGCGTTAGGTTCAAAGGGAACGAACCCGCCGGCCCGACCAGCCGGCGGGGATCGTCCACGACACCACGCGCAGGGGGAGACAGTGTCCGCGACGGCCACGCACGCACGAGGAGACCGGTCGGCGCGAATACGGGAGGTCGACGCCCTGCGCGGCTTCGCGCTGCTCGGCATCCTGCTGGTCAACGCACTGATGATGGCGGGACCGTACGGCCTGGGAGCCGTGCACCACCCCGACGCCTCCGTCCTCGACCGGACCGTCGAGGGCGTCGTCCAGACCTTCTTCGTCAGCAAGTTCTACCTGATGTTCTCGTTCCTCTTCGGCTACAGCTTCACCCTCCAGCTGGCCTCCGCCGAAGCGGACGGCGCGCGTCCCGTCCCCCGGCTGCTCCGCCGCTCCCTCGGGCTGCTCGCCCTGGGGGTCCTGCACGCCGTACTCCTGTACGTCGGCGACATCCTCATGACGTACGCGGTGCTCGGCCTGATCCTGATCGCCGCACGCAACTGCTCACCCCGAGCGGCACGGCGCGCCGCCTGGACCGTGTACGCCTGCTTCGGCTCCTTCCTGCTCCTCATCGGGCTGGGGTCCCTGCTCGTCCCGGACGCCGAGACGGCCGCCCTGGACGCCGAGCTCGCGGAGGGCCTCACCGGACTGACCGCCGGCTACCGCGGCGACGCCGCCTCCGTCATACGGGCCAACCTGGACCAGCTGCCCGACCAGCTCCTCGCCTCGCTGCTGATGGGCGGCTTCGTGGTGACGGCCTTCCTGGCCGGGCTGCACTGCGGCAAGCGGCGCCTCCTCGCCGACACCGGGGCCCACCGCGCCCGCCTGCGCCGCATCTGCCTGCTCGGCGCCGTCGTGGGACTGCCCGGCAGCCTCTTCATGGCCCTGGCCGCGAGCGGCCCGCTCGGCGCCCGGTGGACGGCCTTCGGCCAGGTGGTGGGAACGGCCACGGCCCCCGCGCTGACGGCCGCGTACGTCTGCGGGATGCTCCTGCTCCTGCAGAGCGGCCCCGGCGCGCGCCTCACCCCGCTCCTCGCCCCCGCCGGCCGGATGGCCCTGACCAACTACCTGACCCAGTCCCTGGTCATGGCCCTCGTCTTCACCGGCTACGGCCTCGCCCTGTACGACCGCCTCGGCCCGGCCTCCGTCGTCCTCGGCGCCCTCGCCCTGTACGCCGGACAACTCGCCCTCAGCCGCCACCTGATGGCCCGCCACCGCTACGGCCCGGTGGAATGGCTCCTGCGCGCCCTCACCCACGCCCGCCTCCCCCACCGCCGCACCCGCGCGACGTCCCCGAACTGACACCCGCGCGGCCGCCACCGCCGCCCGGGCCGCGGATAAATCGGCGGACTGCCTGCGGACCGCCGACTAGCCTCGCGGGGCCGTTCTTCGCGCATCCAGGAGGAGACCACCATGGCCGAGCCGTTCCCGTCCGTCGAACCGTACGCGCACGGCCTCCTGGACGTCGGCGACGGTCAGCGGATCTACTGGGAGACCAGCGGCAACCCCGACGGGAAGCCGGCCCTGTGCGTGCACGGCGGTCCCGGCAGCGGCGGGCGGCGCGGCAGCCGCCGGATGTTCGACCCCGAGGTCTACCGGATCGTCCTGTTCGACCAGCGCGGCTGCGGGGAGAGCCGCCCGCACGCCTCCGACCCGGCCGTCGGCCTCGACCACAACACCACCGCGCACCTGATCGCCGACATGGAGCGGCTGCGCGAGCACCTGGGCATCGAGCGCTGGCTGCTCTTCGGCGGCTCCTGGGGCTCGACGCTGATCCTCGCCTACGCCGAGACCCACCCGGAGCGGGTCTCCGAGGTCGTCATCGCCGGCGTCACCATGACCAGGCCCGAGGAGACCGACTGGCTCTACCGCGGCGCCGGGCGCCTGCTGCCCGGCCCGTGGGAGGCGTTCCGTGACGCCCTGCCGGAAGCGGACCGGGCCGGCGGTCTCGTGGCCGGCTACGGCCGGCTCGTGAACAGCCCGGACGAGGCCGTCCGGGCCAAAGCGGCGCGGGACTGGTGTGCCTGGGAGGACGCCGTCATCGCCCACGAGGCACTCGGCACCCCCGGTGCGTACGGCGAGAAGCCCGACGACGCGCTGATGGCCTTCGTCCGGATCTGCACGCACTACTTCGCGAACGACGCCTGGCTCGAAGACGGGCGGCTCCTGCGCGACGCGGCGCGCCTGGCCGGGATCCCGGCGGTGCTGATCCACGGCCGGCTCGACCTGGCGAGCCCGCTGAAGACCGCCTGGGAGCTGGCCGGGGCGTGGCCGGACGCGGAGCTGAAGGTGATCGACGACTCGGGCCACACGGGCAGCACCGCGATGCGGGACGCGATCCTGGAGGCCACCGGACGCTTCGGCCGGAACGGGCGCTGACCGGCCGGGGCGCGCCCCGGCCCCGTGGTCCCGGGGTGACGGGCCCTCACCCGGGAGTATGGCGGGCATGACCACCGAACACCCTGCCGAGCGGGACGGTCCCGGCCACGCCTGGTTCGCCGCGTTCTCGGACCGGGCGGCGAACGTGACCAGCTCGCCGCTGTTCTACCTCCTGTGCGTGCTCCTGGTCCTGGGCACGGTCGTGCTGCACTTCCTGCACGTGCCGCTGGCCTGGCTGATCTTCGCGGGGGACGCCATGACCTCGGTCAGCCTCCTGCTGCTCGCGCTGCTGAAGAACGCCGACCGGCGCGACGCGCACGCCGTGCAGCAGAAGCTGGACGCGATCGCCGCGGCACTGCTGGAACAGCGCGACGGCACGAGCCGGGAAGCGGCCGAGGCGCTGCGGCGCGCCATCGGTACGCCCGGGGAGCGGTGACGGCTCCGGGCCGGCTCAGCGCCGTCGGACCAGGACGGCCAGGACGAGTACGGAGACGGCGGCCGCGGCGGCCCAGGGACTCGGGCCGCCGTCCCACGTGGCGACGGCCACCGCGACGGTGAGAACCGCGTTGAAGCCCGCGATGCCGAGGGCCGGTCCTGTCGTGAGCCTGTCTTCCATTCGCCCCTCCTGCCATGGCCGTTCACCGGATGCAGTCGGAAATGATCATATGGGGGGAGGCGGGCGCCCTTCAACCGGGGTCGGCCGCCCGTACGTGGGTTTGAGTCGCCTCGGGGGTTGACGTACAGTTCATGAATTCTTCAATTCATTCGCCGGTACGCAGCTCAGGCATCTGATCGAGAATCATGGGAGAGCCCCGGACCGCGTTCCGCCCCGGTCGCCACCATGGCGAAATCGAACTCTTTACCGCAGCCCGCGCGACTGGAAAGCTGTGAGCCGTAAGTCCGGGGCCTATAACGCCCATAACGGCGGGCCTCCGGCCGGCTGCACCACCCCCGGAACACTGATCGCAATCGAGGGCCGGCAAGCGTCGGACCCATGAACAGTGCTGGTCAACGCGTTACAGGAAGGTCGAAAGGCAAGGTTCGCCACCCGCCGCACCCCACTGCGGCCCCGGAAATGGATGCCTCCAGGACCCGGGTTCCGCGGCGAATCCCTTTGGCCCCTCCAGTTTCAGTGCCGAACGGCCGGGCGGTGTAATGGCGCCGCGCGCACTTTCCCCGCACTTCTTTATGCGCCGGTTGACGTCATCAGAGCTCCGATAAACACCGTGCGCCCGCCGCACCGACTGACGCGGAACCGGCCCGGGCTGTACGTTTCTCCTTACCGAAGGCATATTCCAACCCGCGGTCCCCACCGACCGGGAGGGACGGGAACGATGAGCCACGCAACCGAAGTCGACCTCGAGGAACTCCTCCGCCTGGCCCTGGACTCCACGGGCGCCGACGGGCGGTGGAACACCGACACCGACGAGATGTGGTGCCGCCTCACGCCCCGCCCCGCGACCGTACAGGCACAGGCACAGGCACAGGCACAGGCGCTGGCCCGCGAGCAGCGCGAGCAGGGCTGGAAGCTGCACGTGTCGGCGACCTCCGCCTCCGCGCCGGCGGTCCTCGCCAAGGCCCTGGGCGTACTCCTGCGGGACGAGTCGGCGTTCAAGTTCGCCCGGTCCTTGGACCAGGTGGGCGCGCTCAACTCCCGTGCCACGCCCCGCGGAAGCTCCGGCAAGTTCATCACCGTCTACCCCCGCACCGACGCCGACGCGGCCCGCATCGCCCTGGAACTGCACCACGCCACGGCGGGACTGTCCGGCCCCCGGATCCTCTCCGACCAGCCGTACGCCGCGAACAGCCTGGTGCACTACCGCTACGGGGCCTTCGTCGGCCGGCGGCTGCTCTCCGCGGACGGGCTGCTGGTCTGGTACATCACCGACCCCGACGGCAACCCCGTCGAGGACGTGCGCACCGGCCAGTACGCGCCCCCGCCCTGGGCCGTCAGCCCCTTCCCCGCCTCCGTACCCCTCCCGCCGAAACCGCGCACGGAGCCTGCGGGACCCGTCCTGCTCGGCGGCCGCTTCTCGGTCCGGGAGGCCATCCGCCACACCAACAAGGGCGGCGTCTACCGCGGCACCGACGCCACCACCGGCGCACCCGTGGTCATCAAGGAGGCCCGCCCGCACGTGGAGGCCGACACGTCCGGCCGCGACGTACGCGACTGGCTGCGCGCCGAGGCGCGGACCCTGGAGGAACTGCGCGGCACCGGGCTGGCCCCCGAACCCCTCGCCCTGTTCGAGCATGCCGGGCACCTGTTCCTCGCCCAGGAGGAGATACCCGGCGTCCCCCTGCTCAACTGGGTGGCCGAGCACTTCCGCGACGCCGGCGCCGAACGCTACCGGGCCGACGCCCTCGCCCAGGCCCGCCGCCTGGTCGACCTGATAGCCGCCGCCCACGCACACGGCTGCGTCCTGCGGGACTTCACCCCCGGCAACATCATGGTCCGCCCGGACGGCGAGCTGCGCCTCATCGACCTGGAACTCGCCGTCCTGGAAGACTCCGACGCCCTCCCGACGACGGTGGGTACCCCCGGGTTCAGCGCGCCCGAACGCCTGACCGCCGCGGCGGTCTCCCCGACGGCCGACTACTACAGCCTCGGCGCCACCGTGTGCTTCGTCCTCGCCGGCAAGGTGCCCCACCTGCTGCCCGAGGAGCCGGCGGGCCGCCCGCCGGACGACCGGCTCGCCGAGTGGCTCACCGCCGCCGGGGCCGCGCTCCCCCTGCCGGACGGCCTGCCCGAGATGATCCTCGGGCTGATGAAGGAGGACCCGGCCGAGCGCTGGGACCCGGCCCGGGCCCGCGCGGTGCTGCACCCCGAGGCCGGACCGCCCGGCCGGCGCCCCGCGCCCCCGAGGCCCGAGGTCCCGGACGCGGTGGCCGGCATCGTCGGCCACCTCGTCGACTCGATGACCCCGAAGGACGCCCCGCGGCTGTGGCCGGTGTCCACCAAGGCGGGGGAGACCGACCCCTGTACGGTGCAGCAGGGCGCGGCCGGCGTACTGGCGGTCCTCACCCGGTACTTCGAACTCACCGGCGATCCGCGCCTGCCGGAGGTCCTGTCCACCGCCGGCCGCTGGATCGCCGACCGCACGGACCCCGGCTCCACCACCCGCCCCGGCCTGCACTTCGGCGGCCGCGGGACCGCCTGGGCCCTGTACGACGCCGCCCGTGCCGTCGACGACCGGGCGCTCGCGGACCACGCCGTCGCCCTGGCCCTGGCGGAGCAGGAGCCGACGCCCCACCACGACATCACCCACGGCCGGGCGGGCAGCGGACTGGCCGCCGCCCACCTGTGGCACCGCACCGGCGACCCCAGGCTGGCCGCACGCGTCGTCGCCGACGCCGACGGGCTGGCCGCCGCCGCCCGGGCCGAGCCGGACGGGGTGGGCTGGCCGGTCCCGGCGCAGGCCGCCTCCGCGGAACCCGCCAAACGCTACCTCGGGTTCGCCCACGGCACGGCCGGCATCGGCTCCTTCCTGCTCGCCGCCGCGGCCGTCGCCGGCCGCCGGGACTACCTGGAGCTGGCCGTGGCCGCCGGCGAGGAACTGGTGGCCTCCGCCGTACGGACCGGTGACGCGGTCCACTGGCCGGCGCAGGCCGGCGACGTGCCCACGGCCCCGTACTGGTGCCACGGCTCGGCGGGGATCGGGTCCTTCCTGATCAGGCTGTGGCGGACCACCGGCGACGGCCGCTACGCCGCACTCGCCCGCGGCGCCGCCCGGGCCGTCGTGGAACGCGCCTCCCGGGCCCCCCTCGGCCAGTGCCACGGCCTGGCCGGCAACGGTGACTTCCTCCTCGACATGGCCTCGGCCACCGGGGACCCCTACTACCGCGCGATGGCCCAGGACCTGGCCCGCCTCATCGCCGCCGAACGGGCCCACCGCGACGGCCACGTCGTCTTCCCCACCGAGTACGGGGACGTGTCGACGGGCTGGAGCGACGGATCCGCGGGGATCCTCGCGTTCCTCCTGCGGACCCGCCACACGGACTCCCGGCACTGGACCATCAGGCAGCCGGGCTGAGCGGCAGAGAACCTGCCGCCGACCTCAAAGAGAAGGAGAAAGCCATGGAGAACCGCGACCTCGAACTGCTGGCTCACCTGCACGCCCTTCCCGAGACCGACCCGATCGGCGTGGACGGGGCCCCGTTCGCCGCCACCTGCGAGTGTGTCGGCCTGCTGACGCTCCTCAACACGGTCTGCGTGGGCATCAGCTGCGCCTGACCCGGCACGGCCCCACCGGCGCCCCCGCGAGGTGACGCCGAGGGCCGCACGTCCTCCGGCCGGTGACCGCCCACCGAGGCGGCCGCCGGCCGGAGCACCAACCCGCTCCGCAGAGGAGCCGGGCACGGACCCCGCCGTGCCCGGCTCCCCGCCACCACCCGTCCCGCCGAACCACCCGTCCCGCCGAACCGCCGACCCGCCCCGCCCCGACTCCGCAGACCACGTACGGCAGACGAGGACCCGACCATGCAGCCACCCTCCGGTGACGACGCCCCCGCCCGGTCCGCCGTCCTGGCCGCCGCCCCCACCGACCCGGACAGCGCGCGGCCCGGCCACGGGACCGCGTACGCCGTCAGCACCCGCGGGCTGGTCAAGAGCTACCCGGGCCCCGACGGCACCGCCACCCACGCCGTACGCGGCCTCGACCTGGACGTGCCGCAGGGCGAGGCCTTCGGCTTCCTCGGCCCCAACGGCGCCGGCAAGTCCACCACCATCGCCCTGCTGTGCGCCCTGGCCCGCCCCACCTCCGGCACCGCCACCGTCGCCGGAGCCGACGTGCTCACCCAGCCCGACCGGGTACGGCGGCAGGTCGGCATGCTCTTCCAGCACAGCTCCCTGGACATGGAACTGACGGCCGAGCAGAACCTCCACATCCACGCCCGCCTCTACGGGATGGCCCGCCGCCACGCCCGCCGGCGCGCCACCGAGACCCTGGAGGCCGTCGGCCTCGCCGACCGGCGCCGTTCCCCCGTCCGCACCCTGTCCGGCGGCATGCGGCGGCGCCTCGAACTCGCCCGCGGCCTGCTGCACGAACCCCGGATCCTCTTCCTCGACGAGCCGACCACAGGCCTCGACCCGCACGCCCGCGCCCAGGTCTGGGAGCACCTGCGCGCCCTGCGCGACCGGCACGGCACCACGCTCTTCGTCACCACCCACTACCTCGGCGAGGCCGAGAACTGCGACCGCCTCGCCATCATCGACCGCGGCCGCCTCGTCGCCCGGGGCACCCCCGCCACCCTGAAGGCGGAGGTCGGGGACGACCGGGTGGTCCTGCGCACCGGCGACGACCCGGCGGCGCACGCGGCCGTACGCGCCACCGTGCCACCGGGCACCCCGACGTCGCTCGACGGCACGGGGATCACCCTGCGCCTGCCCGGGGGCAGCTCCTGGATCCCGCGCCTGTGCGGCACCCTGGCCACCCGCGGCATCCCCGTGCACGCCGCCTCGGCGACCCCGCCCACCCTCGACGACGTCTTCTTCCACCACACCGGGCGCAGCATCCACGGCGCACCCGACGCGGCGGCCGGGGAGGGGAAGTGACCACCTCCGCCGTACGTCCGCCCGCGACGACCCGCCTGCGCGGTGAACTGCGGGCCGTCCACGCCCTCGTCCACCGCGACCTGCTGCGCCTGGCGTCCCAGCACACCCACACCGCCCTGATGCTGATCCAGCCGGTGCTCTACCTCTTCGTCCTCGGGGGCGGGCTGGCGGCCCTGATCCCCGACGCGGCGCTGGGCGTCGGCTACCAGACCTACCTGTTCCCCGGCATGCTGATGATGACGGTCCAGACCCCGGCCATCATGGTGGGCATCCGGCTGATCACCGACCGGCAGAGCGGCTACCTGCGCGAACTGCTGATGGCCCCGGTACGCCGCTCCACCCTGCTCCTCGGCAGCTGCGCCGGCGGCACCGCCGTCGCCGCCGTCCAGGGCGGCCTGCTCCTCGCCTTCGCCGGGGCGGTCGGCCTGCCCTACGACCCGCTCCTGCTGGCCCTGCTGCTGGCCGGCATGGTGCTGGCCTCCTTCACCATCACCGCCCTGTCCCTGGCCCTGGCCGTCAGCCTGGCCCGCCCCGAGCTGTTCCACATGCTGCTCGGCCTCGTGATGATGCCGCTGCTCTTCCTCTCGGGCGGCTTCTTCCCGCTGGCGAACCTGCCGGGCTGGGCCCGGACCCTGGCGGCCTGCAACCCGCTCGCCTACGGCGTCGACCTGCTGCGCCGCTCCATCGCGATCCGGGAACCGCGGCAGACGGCGGTGGCGGGCATCGAATGGTTCGGCCGCCAGCCCCCGCTCGCCCTGGAGGCGGCCGGCCTCCTGGCGATCGGCGTCCTGGCGCTCCTGTGGGCCGCCCACCGCTTCGGCCGCCCCGAATGAGCGGCCGGCACCCCCTCAGGCGATCGCCTCCGCCGCGATGCGGAAGATCCCCTCGACCGCGGCGGCGTCGTACGGGGCGAACCCGGAGAACATCACGGATCCGCCCGGCTCCGGTCTGTGCTCCAGCAGGAAGTCCCGTACGGCCGAGCGCAGCCGGAGCGGAGCCCTCCGGTCGACGATGAACAGGGGGGTCGGCAGGTGGTCCCTCCGGGCGATCACACGGGTCTTCCCGGCACGGGCCGCGTCCTTGCGCCAGACGTCCTCCTGAACGAACGTCGCGTCCGCCGCGCCGGCCACCACGGCCTCCACCTGCCCCTCGTAGGGCGGTGTGACGACGAACTCGCCGAAGAACCCGTCGATGCGTCCGCCCAGTTCGTGGACCAGCAGCGCCGGAGCGAGGAAGCTCGTCGTGCAGAAGCGGTGCGCGATGGCGAGCCGCTTGCCGCGCAGCTGACCGGCCTCGGTGACCCCGCTGCCGGCGGGGACGACGAGCACGCTCGGGATGCCGGTGGTGCGGTCCGCCGCGTAGACGGCACTGGCGACCGGCTCGTACACGGGATCGTCGCGCAGGTGGAAGTAGTTGAGCACGGGAAGGTACGAGAACGTCGCCGCGTGCCGTTCGAGCTGCCCGGTCAGCGGAGCCATGTCACCGTGATACCCCGTGACGCGGATGTGGTGCTCCGTGAGGAAGGCGGACCACTCCGGGGAGCCGACGTCGAGCCCCAGGTTCGCGTCGTGCAGGAACGTCGCGTCCATCGGTCCTCCCGTGCAGCGCGAGACCCCCCTCCCTCCAGTCTTGCCCCTCCGGGCGGAGCACGCACGGAACGGAGCCGCGCCGGCGGCGCCCCTCAGCGCTCCAGGTAGGCGACGGACCCGGCGCGCCGCGCCTCGTCGGTGGCCTTGAGCCGGGCGAAGCCGGACGGCGTCATGATCCCCTCCCACTCCTCCAGGGTGTGCACCCGCAGCTCGGTGTGCTCGTCCGGATCGAGGACGATGGACGCGATCTGCTCCTCGGTGAGCCGGCCGCCGTCGAAGATGACGCCGAACTTGTTGAGCGGCCAGCCCTTCCCCTGGCTCACGAAGTGGACCGCGAGGAGTCTCTTCTCGCCCTCGAAGACGATGCCGGTCTCCTCGCGGCACTCCCTCACCGCGCACTCCCACGGTGTCTCGCCGGGGTCCATGTTGCCGCCGGGCCACTGCCAGGTCTCCGGGCTGATTGCGGAGCGGAGCTGGACCGGGCGGCCGGCGGTGTCGGTGCAGTAGAAGCCCGCGTACGACGTCGCGTTGGCGATCGTCCTGACGTATTCCTCGGGCGGGATCCAGGTGTTCGTCACGGCCGGCGTACCTCCTCCGAGCAGGGGGCAGCACCCTACCGCCTCCGGGAGCGCAACGCCCGGGCCGGGCGCGAGCCCGTCCGTACGGGGGCCGGGGCGTCCGCCGGGCGGATCCGGGGCGTCTTCGGGGTACGGATGGCGAAAACGCCCCCCGGAGGCTCCGGTTGGGGTTCACTTGGGGTCGGCACCCCGCCCGGCGCGCGGGCTCGGGGGCCGGGCCGTGACGGCGTTCGGGCACGCACGTCACCGTCGCCCGGCCTGCCTGCACACGCCTCCGCACACGTCCGTACCGCGGGGGACCGACCCGTCCGCACCCGTATCCGCTCCGTCACCGCGTCCGTACCTTCCGTACGGTCCGCGCCGCTGCCCGGACGCCTCCGCCCGATCCGTTCCGTACCACCGCGCCGCCCTCACGGAGGCCTCCGGCGCAAGGGGGACACCATGACCGACACCACTCCGAACACGCCGCCGCCGGGCAACCCCGGCGGCCCGTACGGGTACGGCTCCATACCCGGACAGCCGCCGCAGGGCTGGGGCGCGGGACAGCAGCCGCCGCAGGCCTGGGGAGCCGGACAGCAGCCGCCGCTGGGCTGGAGCGCCGGACAGCAGCCGCCGCAGGGCTGGGGATACCCGGCCCCCCAACCCGGATACGGCGGGGGCGTCCCCCCGCAGTACCCCGGGGGCTGGGGACCCGCTGCCTCACCGGAGGAACCGGACGGCTTCCGCGAGTGGTGGTCGGTGCGGGACCTGGCGGAGTCCGGGCCCGGCTGCGCCGTCCTGCTGGTGCCGGGAGCGATCCCGCTGCTCGCCGTCTACTCGCTGGTCCGGTCGGCACGCAGCCGCGCGCACCGCGTCTTCCGCCTGCACCACCAGCCGGTCGTCGACCCTCCGCTGTCGCGGGTCAAGAAGGCGCGCGCGGTGATCGCCGTACTGACCTCGTCCGTCTTCCTCCTCGCCTACGGGACGCAGAACGACATCGAGGACGCCCTGACGGACGGCGCCGTGCGCTTGATGGTCGCCCCGTGGCTGCTGGTGCTGACCGCTCCGCTGCTCGTCTACCTGCTGATGAGATGGGCGTCCGTCAGCGAGCACGCCCGGATGAAGGGCCGGCTGCGCGTCCCGCTCATCACCGTCGCCAAGTACGTGGGCGCGCTGACGTCCGTACCGCTGCTCATGCTGGCGACCTTCCCGGTGATGAACTCCCTGCTGGACGACCACCCGTACATCTCCTTCGCGGGCGCCTTGACGCTCCTCTGCCTGCTGGTGTGGGCCGTGGCGTTCACCCTGTTCTCCTCCAGCATCGTGGTGCGCGCCGGGTTCGGTACCGGCGAGATCCACAAGGCCCTGCCCGGCCTGCTGACCGCCCTGCTGGTGTGGGAGTTCGTGCCCGTCGGCCTCCTGACGGGCGGCATGCCGCCCGGACCGGTACCGCTCGCCCTGCTGTTCCTGCTCGGCGGCCCGCTCACGGTCACCGCCGTGACGTGGTGGGAGGTCCACCGGCTGACGACCCGCCACGGCGTGGTCCTGCGGCCCTGAACGGGGACGCCGCACCACAGCAGCAGCCACCCGCCCGCCCGCCCCACCAGGACGGGGCACCCCGAGGGGAACGCACGATGACCGGCTCCCGCCGCCCCGGCTTCGATCCCGCCCACCCGCTGCCGCCCCCGTGGGAGAGCAGCGCGTACGACGCCTCCCGCTGGAACCGCGACCTCCTCCTGGGGGAGGCGCGGCAGGCCGCCCCCGGAACCCCGGAGGCGGCCGGCACGTGGCTGCGGCTCGGCGTGCTCTGTGCCGAGCGGGTGGCGGCCGAAGGCGACCCCGAACAGGCCCCGTACGACCGGGAACTGGCCCGGGCCGCGCTGGAGCGGGGCCTGGCGGCGGACGGCGGACCCGCGGAACTCCGCGCCCGCGGGTACCTGCACCTGGCCGAGCTGCTCCTCGCGGAGGACGGCGAACGCCCGGCGCCGGCGGCCGTGGACCGCGCCGAGGCGCTGGTGGCCGCCGTCGTCGGCCTCCCGCCGGGCACCGCCGACGCCGAGGCCGCCCAGTGGGCGCGCCTGCGCCTGCCCGAGATCGCCGAGCTGCGCCGGTCGCTCACCGGCGCGGCCCCCGACCACGCCCGGGCCGTGGCGGGCTACACGGCGCTCCTGGACGGCGACCCCGCCCTGTCGCCGGCGGACCGCGCCGAGACGCAGGGGACCCTGGCCCGGCTGGTGTACGAACGGGCCTCGGCGGAGGGCGACGCGGCCGGACTCGCCGAGGGGGCCCGCCACTTCGCCGAAGCCCGGGCGGCCGCGGCCCGGGCCGCGGACCCGGACGCCGACGGCGACGGCCACGGCGATGCCGTCGACGTGTCGCTCCTCGCGGGCGGCCGGGGGCTCGCCCTCTTCCAGCAGGGGGTGATGGCCTCCGACGCCGGGCTGCTGCGCGCGGCGGACGCCGCCTTCACGGAGTCGGCCGAGGAGGCCAGGGCCCGGCAGGCCGCCTCCGCCACGGCCTCCGCGACGGCCACGCCCACGGCCTCCGAGCCCTCCGAAGAGGCGGCCTTCTGGGCCGACCGCGCGCAGCGGGCCGAGACCTTCGCCGCCTGCGCCGCGGTGGAGGCCTGGCGGATGGACGGAGCCACCGCCCCGACGGACGCCCTGGCCACCCGCGTACGGGCCGTCACCGGGTCCCCCGCGCACACCGGCACCGCCGGCCCGAACGTGCTCGTCAGCCTGGCCTGGTTCCTCCTCGACCTCCCCGCCGCCGGCACGGACCCGGCGGAGCGGGAGCGGGCCCTGCGGCTGATGGAGGAGGCCGCCGGCTCCTGGCAGCCGGAACACGGCCCCGCGCACGTCCCGTACCTGAAGCTGGCCTCGTACCGCCTGGACCTGTCCCGCCGCCGGCCGGCGGAGCTGCTGGCCGCCGCCCGGGCCGCCGCCGCCGTCCTCGACCGGACCGCAGACCCGAATCCGCTCCTGTCGGCGCTCCTGATCCGGGCCGTCGTCCGGGCGCAGCTGCTCGACGGCGGGGGGAACACCGCGGACCCGGACGCGGCCGGCTTCCGCGCGGCGACGGCCGCGGCGGCCGGCCCCGGCACGCCGACGGATCCGGAGCGCTGGACCGCCACCGTCGACCGGCTCGTCGGCCCCACCGAGCCCCTTGAGGAACTGCTGCGCCGCTGGCGGCAAGGGGCCGGCCGCGACGAGGACCACGTCGCCCACGCGATGGTCCTGCTGCGGCACACCCCCGAGCTCGACCCCGACCGGAAGCGGCTGACTCCCGAGCTCCTCCAGTCCCTGCTGGACGCCGTCGGCGGTGAGAACGCCGGCCGGACCGCGAGCATGGCCGCCGGCGTCGCGCTGGGACACTACGGGGCGCTGCGCGCCGGTCCGATCCTGACCCGCGCGGTCGAAGCGGCCGCGGTGGCGGCGGCCGGGGCCGGGGCACCCGGAACGGGCCCGGCGGCCGGCGGGCACCCGGACGTGATGACCGGCCTGGGAGCCGTCCTCACGATGCTGCACGGCCTGATGAACGGCGGCCACGACGACGTCGTGGCGGGCGAGGGGACGCTGCGGGACCTGATCCGGAGCATGGAGGCGATGACCGCGGCCGACCGCGAGGGCCTGCCCGACCTCGGCCTCCTCAAGACCACCCACCGCCTCCTCTCGGTCCTCCTGACCCCGGGACCCGCCGACCAGCGGGACCGGGCGCTCGCCGCCCTGCGCCCCGAGGACCTCGGTCTGGACCCCGGCCACCCGGTGTGGGCGGCCCTGCGGCCCGTGCTCGCCGGGACCGCCGCCGCAGCACCGGGTGCGGACGTCGCCGCGCACGAGCTCGTCCGCTCCACGGCCGGCCTCCCGTCCGTGCAACGCGCCGGGCTGCTGGCCATGACGGGCGCCGCCCGCCTGGCCCGCGCCCACGACCTCGGGGACCGCTCCGCCCTGCGCGACGCCGGCGTCCTGCTGGGCGCGGCCCGGGACACGGCCGTCCGCGGCGACGACCTGTGGCTCATGTCCGCCATGCTCCTCGGCTTCCTGGGCTGCGCCGAAGCGCTACGGGGCCGTCCCTGGTCGCGGCGCCGACGCCTCGACGAGGCCGTCGGGCTCCTGGAGGAGGCGTACCGGGAGACCGGGGGCCCCGAGCACCCGCTGCGCGCCCGGGCCGGATTCCTGCTCGCCAAGTCCCTGCGGCTGCGCGACGACCGGGCCGCGGGCGACCGGCGGGCCGCCCGGCGCACCGCCGCCGACGCGCTGCGGGCCACCGCCTACGGCGTGCTCCTCCAGTCCGGTACGGCCGATGCCGCGGCGGCCGCCGCCGGGGCGACCGCCACCGCCCTGACCGTGGCCCGCTGGTGCCTGGCCGACGGGGAGCCGGCCGAGGCCGCCGCCACGCTCGACGCCTGCCGCGGCCTCGTCCTGCACGCGGCGACGACGGCCCGGACCGTGGAACGGCGCCTGACCGACGCCGGGCACGGCGCGCTGGCGCAGCGCTGGGCACGGGTGCTCGCCTCCGGCGCGCCACCGGCGAGCGCCCTGCGCCGCGAGGTCCTGGACGTCCTGCTGGCCCTGGACGGTGGTGCGGCCGACCGGCTGCTCACCCCGCCGGACGTACCGCGCACCGCCGCCGCCCTGCGGACGCTCGGGCGCGACGCCCTGGTCTACCTGCTCCCCGCCGGACCGGCCGGCTCCGTCGGCGACGACGCGGGCGCCGCGCTCGTGGTGGCGGCCGACGGCCGGACCGGCGTCGTACCCCTGCCCCTGCTGCGCGAGGACGCGGAGCCGGTGCTCCAGTACCTCGGCCGGCCGGACACCGGGCCGGCCGGCCCCGCGGGCAGGACGGCCACCGCCCCGGAGCCGGGCGGGCCGGGGCCGGGCGCCGGCTTCGACCCGGTCGCCGCGTTCGACCGCCTCACGACGCCCACCGGACGATCCGCGGCGGACCGGCGGCGGGACATGGGCCCCGTGCCGGGCGCCCCCGTCCCGCCGCGCGTCCGGCCGCTGTCCCAGCGGCTCGACCGGCTGGGCGCCTGGGCCTGGCAGTCGGTGGCCGAACCCCTGGCGCGCGGACTGCGCCGGGACGTGAGGGTCGAGCCGTCCGGCCGGCCGCCCCGGCTGGTCCTCGTGCCCATGGGGGACCTGTCGGCCGTGCCGTGGCACGCCGCCTGGAGCGCCACGGCCGACGGCGGGCGCCGGTACGCGCTGGACACGGCGGAGTTCACCTACGCCGCCTCGGCCCGGCTGCTGTGCGAGGTGGCCGAGCGCCCGGCGCGGCCGCGCACGGACGCGGCGCTCATCGTCGGCGACCCGACCGGCGACCTGCCCTTCGCAGGCCGGGAGGCGGCCGCCGTGCGGGAGGCCTACTACCCGCAGGCCGTCTTCCTCGGGCGCGCCGGGCCGGGCGGCCTCCCCGAGCCCGCGGGGACGGGCCGCCCGGAGGAGGTCCTGGCCTGGCTGCGGTCCGGCGCCGGCCGGGGCGGCACGCTCCACCTGGCCTGCCACGCCACGGTGGTGGAGAACGTACGGCACAGTGCGGCACTGCTGCTGCACGGCGGGAACCTGGCGGCGGAGGAGCTGACGGAGGCCATCGACGGCGGAGACGGCACCGGCCATCCGGACCTGGTGGTGCTGGCGGCGTGCCGCAGCCACGTCTCCGGGCGCGGGACCAACGAGGCCTACACCCTCGCCACGGCCTTCCTCACGGCCGGGGCCCGGTCGGTGGTCGGCTCGCTGTGGCCGGTACCCGACGAGGCCACCTCGCTGCTGATGTTCATGACCCACCACTACCTGAGGGCCGAAGGGCGCGAGCCCGCCGAGGCCCTGCGGCTGGCGCAGCGCTGGATGGCGGACCCGGGCCGTTCGCTGCCGCCGCACGCGCCCGAGGGACTGGCGCGGCTGCTGCCGCGCATCGTGCCCGACGACCTGAGCGCCTGGGCGGGCTTCATCGCCACCGGACGCTGACCGAACACGACGAGAGGCCACCGATGGACATCAGACTCGCCAAGGGCGCCAACGCCCCGCTGCCGGCGCCCTCGTGCCGGGTCCGGCTCGCGTCGTCCGGCGCCGAGATCGACGTGTGCGCCGTGCTGCTCGGATCCGACGGCCGGGTGCGCGGGGACGACGACCTGGTCTTCTTCAACCATCCGGCGCAGAGCGGGGTGGAGTTGAAGGACGCGGTGATCACGGTGGACCTGGCCGCGGTCCCCGCGTCGGTCGAGTGCGTCGCGATCGTCGCCGCGCTCGACGCCGGGGCGGACGGCCCCGCGTCCTTCGACGCCGGCAGCACACCGAGGGCCGCCGTCGAATGCGGCGGGACCCGGATCGTGTTCGAGCCGCCGCCGCTGGGGGGCGGGGAGACGGCGGCCCTGATGGTCGAGCTGTACCGGCGGGCGGGGGCGTGGAAGGTGCGGGCCGTGGGACAGGGCTGGGCCACCGGCCTCGCCGGACTCGCGACGGACTTCGGCGTGGTCGTCGACGACCCCGGCCCGGCCCCGGCCGTCGCCCCGGCCCCGGCCACAGTCACAGCCCCGGCTCCGGCTCCGGCCACAGTCACAGCCCCGGCTCCGGCCACAGTCACCGCCCCGGCCCCGGCCCCGGCCCGTACGGCCGCCCCGCCCACCCCCACCCCACGCCACGTCGTCCTCACCAAAACCGGTACGGACGTACTGTCGCTGCGCAAGGACGACCCCCGCGTCGTCGTCACCGCCACGCTCGAATGGGACGGCGGGAGCGCGCGGCGCCGCCAGGCGGGCGCGGACCTCGACCTGTACGCCCTGTCCGTCCCGAGGCACCTCGTGACCGTGCGCGGGCAGCGGCCGAAGGCGACCGACCTCACCGTCTACTACCGCCGCCTCGGCACGCTCGCCGGCCCGCCGTTCATCGCCCTCGACGGCGACGCCCGGGAGCCGGGGCGCGAGACCGTCTCCATCGCCCGGCCCGACCTCCAGGGCTACGTCCTGCTGTGCGCCTACAGCGCGGTCGAGAACGGCGTCGGATCGTTCCGGTCGTACGGGGCACGGGTGGTCGTCACCGACAACTGCGGCTCCACGATCACCGTCCCCCTGTTCAGCACCCGCGCCCAGGCCTACTGGGTGGCCATCGCCATGGTCGACTTCACCGCCGAGGAGGGCGTCCGGATCGGGCACGTGGAGCAGTACAGCGCACGCGGCATCGAGGCGCGGCCGACGCTCTACTCGAACGGGAAGTTCCGCATGGGCACGGGCCCCGTCGAGTTCAAGACCGTGCCCGCCGGCGGCTGACGGACCACCGGGGGCGTGCCCTCGTCAGCGGGGGCAGGCCGCCTGGGTGACCTTGCCGGCCTTGGCCCCGGTCGTCGAGGGGTCCAGGGTCAGGCACCGGCCCGTCCACTGGTTGACGAAGTAGTAGCCGGTGCCGCGCCCGTCGAGGTTGACCGGGACGACGTTCCACAGCTGGCTGCCGGAGGACCAGCGGGTCTCACAGGGCCACCAGAACATCTGGGTGCCGTCGCCGGGCGGGGTGCCGTTGTTGTACGGGACGGTCAGGCAGGAGCCGTTGCCCGCCCTGATCCAGAAGTAGCCCTTGTGGTCGTACGGGGGCCTGGCGGCGGTCCACTGGTGGCTGCTGGGCGCCGGCTCGGCACAGGCGCGCTGGGTGACCACGCCGCCCCCGCCCGTCTCGAACTCCTCGCCGCGGACCATGCACCGGTTCGGGGCGTACGCACTGACGTACTGCTTCGCCGGGGTGACCGTCCACACGGCCGGGTGCACCGGGGCGATCCAGGCGTTGCGGTTGAGCTCGGCGACCACCTCCAGCGGGGTGAGGCCCGGGTTCGCGCTCTCCTGGTAGAAGTTCACCGCGACGTAGTTCGGGTTCCGTCCGGCGGCGGGCCGGCACTCCTTCTCGATGCGGCTCTTGAGCTGCGCGTTCTCGTTGGGCGCGACCCTGTTGGGCTCGAACTGGTCCGAGTTGAAGTGGTTCATGGTGAACAGCGGCGTCAGCTTGCCCATGTTCGGCATCGTCTTCGTGTTCAAGGCGTTGTCGTTGCGCGGCGCGCAGCCCGTCGGCGGGTTGCCGCTCCCGTAGCCGTACTTGTTCTCGACCGTGTGCGACCAGGTGTACATCAGGCTGCCGGACCCGACGGGGACGTCCTCCTGCCAGCTGTCCTGGAACACCACCAGGCGCCGGTTGTCGGCGTCCATGGTGCGCAGCAGCGGCCAGTTGTTCTCGGTGATCCGGTAGGCGTCCGGGGAGAAGAGCAGGCCTTCCGCGTTCTTGGACCTGAGCACGTCGCCCATCGCCTTGGTGAGCGTCTCCCGGGCGGCGTAGTTCTCCAGGAAGATCGTGACGACCTCGTGCCGGTTGGACTGGAGGAAGTCCACGATCCGGGCGAACTCGCTCTGGAAGAAGTCGTAGCACATGAACTTCGAGTGGCAGAGCATGACGGCGTCCCCCGGGTACGGCGGGGAGACGGTCTTGTCGTAGGTGTCGAGCATCAGACCGCGCACGCCGTCGTCGAGCTGCTGGGCGATGCTGCGCGACTGGTTGCGCGGCGGCAGCAGCTTCACCGGGTCGTGGGCGTAGGAGTTGTGCGTGGTCGTCCACGTCCACTGGTCCAGGCGGGCGTTGCCGTACTTGCCGCCGTCGGCCGCGGCCGACGGCGGCGTCGGCAGCGCCGCGACCAGGAAGAGGAGCGAGAGGAGCGGCACGGTCAGGGCCCGCAGCAGCCGGGACGGGCTTGTCGTCATGGGTGTTCCACAGGTGAGGTCGGGCAGGGGATCGCCCCCAGCCAATCCGCCGGACGCACGGCGGACCAGGCAGTTCCACCGGCAGAAGTACCGGCGTGCCCAGTTCTGCGGGTGGCGCCCCGCCACCTCGCCCGCACAGTGGAGTACCCAGGCAGATGGTCCGGTTTCGGTCACTTCTCAAGGAGCGGGTGGCCCAATGCCATCGATTCCTCAATATCCGGTTCCTTGAGTGGTTCATGCATGTGCTTTACTTCTGAGAATTACCTGGGGTGCCATTATCCGGAGCCCCTAATTCCTGTTCTTGAAGGAAAGCAGTGGCAATGCCCCGCGCCCGTGAGGCGCCGACCGTCGCCCTCGTCGGCGCGACCTCCGCCGACGAGTCCGCCTGCCCGAACGCCGTGGGGCCGATGCCGGGACCTGCGGATTCGGCCGGGGCGCCGGGGGGCGCCCCGGCCGAATCCCCGATGCCTGCCGGACGGGCGGCCCGCGGGGCGGCCGACGGTTCCGACGTGCCCCGGTCCTGACCATTCCGTTGCACTGACCCAGTTCACAGAGAGTATTCAGGGGGGAAGGCCGGACGGATGGATTCCGGACGGCAAACGTATGCGCGAGTCGAACAGCACACGACGCGGGGGACGCAGTTCCGCCCGCCGGGCCCGGGCCCGCAGCCAGCGCCGCAGGCACCTCCGCCGCACCGTCCTCGGCCTGATGTGCGCGGCCGGCGGAGCCGGGGTCGCGGTGGTCCTGCTCCGGGCGGACCCGCCCGCGGACGAGTCCGGGGCCCGGGCGGCCCTGAACCCCGGGCCGTCCTCCCCGGCCCCGGCCCCGCCCTCCGCCTCACCGTCGGCGCAGCCCACGCCCTCACCGAGCCCGAGCTCCCACGGCAGCGTGCCCCACTCGGGGCAGGGCACCTTCACCGCCGCCAAGGTCTCGGCCGCCAAGCACGGCAACGGGCCCGTGCGCCGCTACCGGGTGGAGGTCGAGGACGGCTCCGGCCTGAACGCCGACCAGGCCGCGCGGGAGGTGAACACGATCCTCGGGGACCGGCGCGGATGGATCCGCGACGACCGGTACGGCTTCCAGCTGACCGCCCAGGGCACCGTCGACTTCACCGTACGGATCGCCACGCCGCAGACCACGAACCGGCTGTGCGACATCACCACTCCCGAGCTGATCGGCGAGACCAACTGCAGCGCCAACCACACCGTCGTGGTCAACCTCAAGCGGTGGCAGCAGGGCTCGCCCCAGTTCGACGGACCGGTCTCCGAGTACCGGGCCCTGATCATCAACCACGAGGTCGGCCACGAAATAGGCCGCGGCCACGAAACCTGCCCGGCCCCGGGCAAGCCGGCCCCCGCGATGATGCAGCAGCTCAAGGGCCTGGCCGGCTGCAAGTCCAACGCCTGGCCCCACACCCGCAACGGCACGTACCTGTCGGGCCCGGCAGTTCCCTAGCCGGTCCCTTCGCGGCCCGGGACGGGAGGTCCGTATCGTGGGCGGGAAGGCTGTTCAGGTGTTCGGGGGTTGAGTGCGCGTCGCAGATCATGCGCGGTGGGACCGGGGCTTCCCGGTGAAGTACCTGCTGGTCCGGGAGGACGACGAGGGCGTGGAGCGGCTCTGGGGGAGGTGCGCGGGGGCCGAGGGGCTGTTCGTGGACCCGGTGCCGCCGCCGCGGGAGGTCCTCACCCTCCGCGGATGCAGCCCCGACGGCCCGCTGGCCGAGGTCCTGGCCGAGCCCGGCGGCTCGCTGCGGGGGCTGGGCGATCTGTGCGTCGAGGTCTGGGACGGCGAGGAGCCCGTGCAGTGGTGGACCCTCGTCGACGCGGTCGTGGTGGCCCACCAGCCCCACCCCGGCGACCCGGAACGGTACGACGTCGTGGTCGGGGCCGGCGTCAGGCACGAGGAGAGCTTCTCCGAACTGCCCGCGGCACCCCGCTTCGAGCTCCTCGCGGGAACGACGGTCGCCGCCCCGAGCGCGGGCCGGTGCTCCGCCGTGGACGGCCTGTTCGAGCCGCGGGCGGAGCCGGACCCCGTCCCGCTGGAGCTGATCGGCTGCGAGCCCGCGGAGCCGCTGCTCGCGGCGCTGCGGCGGCCCGGACGGTCGGAGCAGGACTGGGCCCACCTCCTGGTGCTGGACCGTCACGGCGACGTGATGGCCTCCTGCCCCGTCGGCCTGGCCGTAGACGGCGCGCGACCGTCCGTGCTCGGCGGCGCCCTCGTCGACATCACGCTCACCGACGGCGGCGACGACCGGCCTCCGTCGGCGGCCCGCCCGGTCTGGGCGCAGTGGTACCAGGGCCCGCCGACGGCACCCAACGGGTGGGCACCGTACGACTCCCGGGGCAGGGCCTTGTGGATCGACCTCACCACCCGGGCCTTCCGGGAGTACGGGTCCCGGCCGGACCGCTCCGGCGGCGAGTACCACCTCGACGGCCGGTTCGTCACGGACGTCCCCGGGCTGCACTGCGCGATCGCCGAGGCCCTGCTCGGCCCCGGCCGCTACTTCGGCCGGGAGTGGAACGCCTTCAAGGACTGCCTGTCCGGCGGCTTCGGAGTGGTGCCGCCGTTCACCCTGACCTGGCACGACGCCCAGGTCGCACGCCGTGCGCTGGCGGACGTCGTCGAGGACCCGGGGGGCCGGCTCTCGTACTTCGAGGAGGTCGTACAGCTCCTCGAACGGTGCGGTGTCACCGTCGTGCTCCGGTAGTCCGCAGGCCCCGGAGGTCAGTCCGGCGGGCTGCCGAGGAGGACGCCGCGGCCCGCGTAGTAGCGGCGCAGCACCGGCCAGGGGACCTCCACGAACTCCTGCGAGGTGCCGTGCCAGCCCGACGGGTTGTGGATCGTGACCGTGTCCCGGCCGGCGCCCACGGCCAGCACCAGGTGCCCGCCGCGGTGCGGCGGCTCGGTGTCCCCGCTGCGCACGCCCGGGTGGACGGACAGCATGACGAGACGGCCCGCGTGCAGCTGCCGCGCGACCTCCTCCGGCGGGAGCTCGGGACGGGATTCGGCGTGGAGGCCGAAGCGGTCCCGGGTGTGGCGGGCGAAGGGCTCGTAGATCAGCCCGTGCAGGCCGCCCTCCCTCGGCACGTACGCGCCCGCCTCCAGGTACTCCTTGCCGAGGGCGACGCTCGGGGGCGCCTCCAGACCCCAGTGGGCCAGCGCCATCCGCAGGCAGGCCATGCCGCACACCCGCCAGGACCAGAAGGCGTACTCCTCGGGGGAGTCGGCGCCGGAGGCCCGCCAGCGGGGGTCGTCGGCGGCGTCCAGGCGGCCCGTGACGATGTCCGAGACCAGCTCGGGCGACTCCCACTGCGCGAAGTACGGCACCTCGTGGCGGACCGGCAGCGGAGTCACCGGGCGCTCCCCTCAGTGCGGTGGACCGGCCCGTACAGGGCGGCGGTACGGCCCGTGCCCAGGGCCCAGTAGCGGTCCCCGTACGACCAGTGCCACCACTCGGTGGGGTAGTTGACGAAGCCGGCCGCGGTGAGGACGCCGCCGAGCAGGTCCCGGTTCGCGCGGCTCTCCGCGTCGATGTCCGGGGCCTCCGTGTAGCAGCGCAGGGCGCTGTCCTCGGGGGAGGCGTTGACGCTCGTGCCCATGGGCAGTTCGCGGCCGTCCTCGGTGCACAGGGTCAGGTCGATGGCGGATCCGGCCGAGTGGGGCGCTGTCTCCGGGGGCGACACGTACCGGCTGGCGGCGAGGTGCCGGCCGGCTTCGTCCAGGTCGGGCCGCAGGTCGCGCAGCCGCTCGCGGTACGAGGTGAAGTAGTGCCGCTGGAGGTCGGGCGGCCGGTAGCCCTCGACGAAGAGGAAGGTGATCCCGGCGGGCAGCAGGGCGGAGGCGCGTGCGAGGCGGTCGGCGACGCCCTGCCGTACGTGGGCGTAGTGTCCGGCCGGGTCGGCCTTGCGGTCGTCCATGCGCAGGCCGGAGCGGGTGCGCAGGTCGACGAGCGGCTCGTCGGAGCCGGTGACCGGGATGGCCGTGACGCGGGGGTCGGCCATCAGGATGGGGGCGGGCGCGGGGTCCGTCATGCGGGTCTCCTCGGTGGGCGGGTGGTGCGGGTGGTGCAGGTGGTGCGGGTAGTGCGGGTGGGGCGGGTGTTCGGCTTCAAGTGTCGTTCCATCGTCGGTTCCGCTCACTCCGTCAGCTGCCGGACGTCCCTCACGAGCAGCGGGACGACCATGGCGAGCAGGGAGAGCACGGCGGCGCCGACGAGGGTGAGGGGCACTCCGCAGGCGGCGGCGACCGGGCCGGCCAGGGCCGTGCCGACGGGGCGCAGGCCCATCGACCCGAAGCGGTTGACGGCGTCCACGCGCGAGAGGAGGTCGCGGGGCACCTCCTTGGCTATCGCCGACGACTCCACGGCGGTGAACACCGCGATGGCCATGCCCGAGACGAACTCGGAGACGGCGAGGACGTACACGGGCGCGGGCAGGGCGAGGAGGAGCAGGGTCGGGCCGGCGCCCGCGAGCATGACGACGTACCCGGTCAGCAGGGGACGTCGCATGCGCAGCCGGAGGGACAGGGCGGTGCCGCACAGCCCGCCGGCGCCCAGCGCGCCGACGATGAGGGCCCAGGCGGAGGCGCCGCCGAGGTGGTCCTCGGCGACGACCGGGCCGAGGACGTTCAGGGCGGACAGCAGACACAGCTGGAAGACGGCGGCGCTGGCGATGAGGGCGGTCAGCCAGCGGCGTTCGGCCACGCAGCGCAGGCCCTCGCGGATGTCCCCGGCCATCGAGCGCCGGGTGCCGGCGGCGGCCGGGCTGCCGAGGGGGCCGACGGCGGAGACGAGCACCGCGCTGATCAGGAACGTGGCCCCGTCCGCCACCAGCAGCCAGCCGGGATCGGTCCAGGCCAGGAGCACGGCGGCGAGGAACGGTCCGGCGACCTCCGCGGCATTGCCCACGAGGGAGAAGAGGCTGTAGGTCTGCCGCAGGTTCCCTTCCGGGGCGACTTCCGCGATGGCGCCGGTGGAGGCCGGGTTGAAGAACGCGCCCGACGCCCCGCGGGTGGCCGCCAGCAGGGCGATGCACCACAGCGGGGCGTGCTGGAGGAGGATGAGGACGCCGGTGAGCGTCTGGCTCGCGAAGCCCGCGAGGTTCGACCACACCATGACGGACCGGCGCGGGTAGCGGTCGCCGACGACCCCCCCGATCAGGACGAGCGCCACGCTCGGCAGCGCCCGGGCCGCCAGCACGATCCCGACGCCGGACGCGCCGCCGCCCAGGGCGAGGACGGCGAAGACCAGGGCGACGGGGGTGACCATGTCGCCCAGCACCGAGGTGCCGCGGGCCAGGAAGAGCAGCCGCAGCGGTCTGCGGCGCAGCAGCTCGCGGGGGGTGAGCGCGGTGCCGGGTTCCGGCGGGGGCGTGGCGGTGTTCGCTTGGGCGTTGATGGCGGCATCCTCAAGGGCAGGGGGAGGGAGGGCGGGGGCGGGGCGGTCGGAGCGTCCGTCAGCGGCCGGCCACGGCGTCGGCGAACTCGGCCCGCTCCCAGGCCCGTACGGCCAGGTAGTCGCGTTCGAGCTGCGCGGGGTCCTCGTGGCAGAGGTAGAGGCCGCCGGGCTTGCTGTGCAGGCCGGTCGTACGGGGGAGTTCGGATCCGGCGCGGACGGTCAGCCGGATCCCGTGGAACGACGGGAGCGAGGTGACCGGGTCCAGGCGGAGCGGCCGCAGCAGGACGCCGGCGGCCGGGGAGATCAGGCTGACGCCCAGCGCGTGGCGGCGCAGCGGGCGCACCGGACCGCGGCCGGCGACCACGTCGGGCGCGAGGTAGGAGTCGACAACCTCGTCCAGGTGGCTGGTGCCCAGGGCCTTGAGGCTGAGCGAGGGGTCGTGGCCGCCGGGCAGCCGGGTGCCCGTCTCCAGCAGCAGGGGCCCCCGCTCGGTGAGGATCACCTCGGTGTGGGTGGCGCCCCAGCGCACGCCCAGCGCGGTGAGGACCTCGCGGACGTAGGCCAGGAGGGCCGGCATGCCGGGGGCGTCGGGGCTCTGCAGCTCCTGCCGGTCGTAGACGGGCGCGTCGTCGACGAGCTTCTTGTCGGAGCGCCAGATCTCCACGGCCATGTGGGAGCCGTCCACGGACACGGTGTTGACCATGTACTCGGGGCCGGTGAGGAGTTCCTGGACCACGACCCCGTCGTTCGGCTGGCCGAACAGGTTGGGGGCGCCCAGCAGGCCGCGGACGGCGGCGTCGCGGTCCGCCGCGGTGGGCGCAGACGTGCACGCCGTCCGTCCCGGCGCTGGCGGGCGGCTTGACCACGGTCGGCTGCCCCGGTGCGAGCGGACCGGTCTGCCAGTGGACCCGCCCGTCGCCGTCCAGGTGCTGCTGGGCCGGTACGGGGACCCCGGCCTCGTGCAGGATCCGGTGCATCGTGCGCTTGTCCCGGCGGGCCGCGGCGAAACCGGGGGCGTTCGCCGTGGGCAGGTCCAGCTCGGTGGCGAGGAGGTCGGCGGTGTCGCTGCCGCTCTCGGTGCCCGCGATGACGTGCCGGACGCCCAGTCCGCGCAGCTGCCGCGCGGTGGCCGCCGGGTCGCCGGTGAAGTCGAGGGCGGCGGTGAAGTCCGGGGCGTGGAAGGTGTGGAGCTGCCGTTCGAACGCCGCGGTGTGGTTGCGCACGTGGACGACGTGGACGCCGCGGGAGCGGAGCGCGGGGCCGAGGAGGTGACCGGTGCCGAGCGCGTCGACCACGGCCACGGTGGTGGTGTTGTAGCCGTCGTGGAGCATGGGTGGGTGTCCGTTCTGTGCGGTGGGAGGGGTGGGTGCGGCCGCTCAGGCCAGGTCGGCCCGCTCCCGCCGCCACGGCGCGAGCTTCGCGGTGTTCGAGGCGCTGGCCAGGACCACGCCCAGCAGCTCGGGGTACGTGATGCCGGCCGCGGCGGCGGCGAGCACGAGGTTGCTGCCGTGCTGGACGCCGGGGATGGTGTTGAGCTCCAGGAGCACCGGGTCGCCCTCCGGCGTCAGGATGAAGTCCACCCGGATCGCCCCCTCGAAGTCGATGACCTCCAGGACCTCCCGGGTGGCCCGGTGCAGGACGTGCAGCCGCGGGTCGCCGGCGTCGGTCAGGGCCTGGTAGGTCACCGTGCCCGCCCGCTCGCCGTGCAGCTTGCTGTACTCGTCGTAGTACTCCCGCTCGGCGGCGCAGGTGACCGGCGGCAGCAGGACCACGTCCCCGTCGATGCGCAGCGCGGCGACCGTCACGGTGGTGCCGTCGACGAAGGGTTCGGCGATGACGTCGGTGAAGCCGGCCTCCCCGAGGCCGCGCAGGGCGGGGACGACCTCGTCCGGCTCGGTGACGAGGACCATGCCGACGCTGCTGCCGCCGTTGACGGCCTTCAGCATGACCGGGCAGGGCAGGCCGGCCTCGGGCACCTCGGCCGGGCGGAGCCGCCGGTGGGCGGGGACGGTGACGCCCGTGGAGGCCAGGACCAGCTTCGTCAGGCGCTTGTCGGCGCCGATGACGCCCGTCGCGACCGGGCTGCCGGTGTAGGGGACGCCGAGGTAGGCGAGCGTGCCCTGGAGGTGGCCGTCCTCGCCGAAGTCCCCGTGCACGTTGAGGAACGCGGCGTCGTAGGCGGTGATCTCGGACGGGAAGGCGGGGGAGGTCGGGTCGATCCAGTCGGCCTCGGTCCCCAGCTGCCGCAGGCCGTCGAGGACGTCGTGCACCGACCAGTCGGCGGCGGGCTTGCTCTCCATGTAGAGCCGGTCCTCGGCGGAGGTCCCGCCGTAGAGCACGGCCACCCGCCAGGGGGCGGTACGGGCCGCGGCGCCGCGGACGAGGTCGCGCAGCCGGTGGGGTTCGTGGTCGAGCCAGCTGGTGATGTGCATGGGGCGCTCCGGTGTCCGGTCGATGGGGGAAGACGGGGATGGGGGAGAGGGGGATGGGGAAGAAGGAGGCGGGGGCGGGAGGGGCCGCCGCGCGGCCCCGTGCGCCTCAGGCCCGGTGGACGAACGGCAGCAGGGCCTCCGCCGTCAGCGGCTCCGCGGCCGGCGGCGTCAGCAGCGGCTCCGGGCACGGCGCGGGGCTGCCGGCCCGGGCCCGCGCCAGGTCAGGCGCGCCCTCGAAGCCCAGCTGGGCCCAGATCTCACCGGCGAGGCCGGGCACCAGCGGTGCACCCAGCAGGGCGAGGCCGAGCAGCCACGCGCGGTCCCCGTCCGCGGCGCCCGGGCCCCGGTGCATCCAGTCGGCGAGCGCGGTGACCGCAGCGGTGAGGTCCGTACCGGAGGGGCCGAGCCCGGTGTACTGGGCGTCGACGGCGTCGAGCACGGCGGGCGTGCACACCACGGCGGCGCCCGCCGACCGCACCCGGTCGGCCGCGGGCAGCAGCACGTTGCGCCGCCAGTCGCGCAGCCGCACCACGTCGTCGACCAGGCCGTCCAGGGTGACGTCGGCGGTGCCGCGGTCCAGCGGGGCGTGGAGCAGGTGGAAGCGCAGCTCGTCCGCCGTGACGAGGCCGCTGCCGAGCAGCTCGCCGAGCCAGATGCCGTGGCCCTTGCTGGTGGAGCACTTCTGCCCCTCGAAGTGCAGCATGCCGGTGACGACAGCCGCGTCGAACGGCTTGAGGGCGCCGCCCGATCCCTGGGCGATGACGTGCGGGGACACGAAGCCCGGACGGGAGTTGTCGCTGCCGAACACGCCGATCGTGGTGACGCCGCTGGCGGCGGCGAACGGGTTGGCGGCGGCGCCGGTCAGCCGCCGGTGCACCTCGCCGCAGTACACGCTGTACAGGTAGTAGCTGTTCGCGATGACCTTGCCCGGCGGGAGCGTGCGGCTCCCGATGCCCCAGGTGCCCTGGCCGGTCAGGTTGACCCGCCCCGCACTGGCGTCGAGGTAGCGGCGCACGGTGTCGAGGAACTGCGGGCGCACCCCGGCCCGTTCGTGGTGCCCGGTGATGGCGTCCGGATCGGCCGGGTACGCGAACCAGTTCTCCTCGTCCCGCCACTCCAGCGTGGAGTCGTCGAGCCGCGAGCGCGGGTTGACGACCTCCTCGGGCTGGAAGAACTGGCCGCAGAAGGTGCAGGTCGCGCCGCCGCACGGCTTGCCGCAGTGCGGGCAGTCGCCGGCGATCCAGGTGCCGACGACGGCCCGCCCGGTCTGTTCGGAGAACGGGATCCGCTCGCTCTCGGCGCGTGCCGCGCCGGTGGAGCGGAGCAGTTCCACGGTGTCCTCGTGGACGGCCAGGTAGCCGTCGCGGTGCTCGGCCGAGGTCGGGTCGATCCACGCGTCGAGGCCGATGGACAGGGCGTCCAGGTCCTGCTTGATGCCGGCGTGGAAGCGGGCGACGGTCTCCTCGGCGGTGCGGCCGTCCGCCCGGGCCGCGGCGGTGACCCAGTCCTCGAACGCGTCGCTGCCGCTGATGACGGACACGTCGTGGCCGCGGCTGCGCAGCGCACGGGCGAGGACGTCGGCGCGCAGATACGTTCCGGCACCGTGGCCGATGTGCATGCGGCCGTTGGGGGTGGGCTGCATCGGCACGATGAGGACGGTCTGACTGACGTGCACGGGGGGCCTTTCGACGTACGGGAGGGAAGCGGGGAGCGGGCGGGTGGGCGGTCAGGGAGCGGGGTCGGGCTCGGGCTCCGGCTCCGGCGGCGTGATCGCGCAGGCCGCCCGGAACCAGCCGACGGCCTCGGCGAGGACCGCCTCCGCCGCGGCCCGGTCCGCGCCGCCGACGACCACCGACGCGATCCGCGCGCTGCTGTGTTCGGCGACGCCGAGGAACGTGCCCACCGGCACGTTCAGCCGGTACTGGTCCACCCCGGCCACCTCGCAGGTGCCCTCGGCGGGAGCCGCCGCCAGGGTTCCCGGGCTGCCGGGGAACAGGGCGAAGCCGGCCGTCCGTTCGGGCCGGTCCACCGGCGGGCGGTGGACGGTGTCGTCGCCGACCGCCTGGACGTACTCGCGGACCAGGTCCACGCCCGTCGCGAGCCGGACCGCCTCGTAGATCTTGCCGCCGCCGACCCGGGAGGCGATCTCGTTGAGCAGCAGCGTGCCGTCCGCCGTGCGGAAGACCTCCGCGTGGAACGTGAGCGTGGGCCACGCCGACAGGGCGCGCACCGCGCGGAGGGTCAGCTCGCGCAGCGGCTCGGTCAGCGGGTCCTGCGCGTCGAGCGTCGTGCTGGTGAACACGGTGCCCTCGCGGTAGGTGAGGGCGGAGGTGCAGGCGGACGGCCAGACCAGGACCGTGGTGCCCGCCACGATCAGCCCGTCGATGTGGAACAGCTCGTGCCCGACGTACGCCTCCGCCAGCAGCGCGGCCCCGTCGTCGTCCCCCAGCGCGGGGTGGGCCTCGGCGTAGGCCGCCAGGGCGTCCGCGTCGCGCAGCACCTCCACGCCCGTCGAACCGGCGCCGCGCCGCGGCTTCACCACGAACGGGTAGCCGTGGTCGGCGGCGAACGCGTACAGGTCGGTGACGTGCGCGACGGGCGCGAACGGTGCCGTGCGGACGCCGGCCGCGGTGAGGAGCTCCTTCATGCGGAGCTTGTCGCGGAAGGCCTCCGCCTCGGCCGTGCCCTGGCCGTCGATGCCCATCGCCTCCCGCAGGCGGGCCGCCCGCAGCAGGTCGTACTCGTTCATGGCGATGACCGCGTCGAAGCCGTGGCGCCGGTGCAGGTCCAGGGCGGTGGTCTCGACGGCCGCGTTCGTGTGGAAGCGGTCGAAGGTGACCACCTCCCGGTAGCCGGACAGCTCCGCCCGCGCACGGTCGGGGTCGGTGCTGATCGCGCCGGTGGAGGTGACGAGCACGACCTCGTGCGCGGGGCCGAGCCACTGGGCGTAGGGGGTGGTGGCGAGGTTGGAGCGGTTCAGGACGAGGATCCTCACGCGGCCGCCCCTTCGGGGCCCGCGGTCTCCATGCGGAACGCCGCCTCCACGTCCCGGACGAGAGCGGCCACGTCGCGGCCGGCCGAAGTCCGCCCGAAGACCAGGCCGCTGACCGTCGAGGAGTCCATCAGCCCGCCGACCGTGTCGCCCGCCTTCAGCCGCATGTCGACCTCGATGACGCCGGGGATCGCGGTGAAGTCCTCCGCCGCGCTGATCGCCGTCACGGTGCCGCGCACCGCCGGGAACAGCATCTCGACGAGCAGGCCCGGGTCCGCGGCACCGGAGTCCGCGGCACCCGCCGCGGCCGGGACCTCGTACGCCTCCCCGAAGCTGCTCGCGATGTACGCGCCCCAGCTGTCGAAGCCGCTGTCGAGCTGGAGCATGCGGCGGATGCCGCCGCCGCCCGGACGGCACGCGATCTCCCCGGCGAGGATCCCGTCGGCGGTCTCCAGCGCCTCGAAGTGGGTCACCCCGTCGCGCAGGCCCACCGCGCGGACGGCCCGCTCGTGCAGCTCGCGGACCGCGGCCGCCTCCGCCGAGTCCTGGTCCAGCAGGTGGGAGCCGAAGACCCCGCCCTCCCCGTACGCGAGGACGGGCTTGAGGTAGCGCGACACCCGTACGTACGCCACCTCGCCGTCGGTGACGAGCCCGTCGCAGTGGTACTCGTTCAGGACGTCCAGGTACTGCTCGACCACGACCGGGAAGGCCTTCTCGGAGGTGGTGGCCGGGCTGGCCAGCCGGTCGAGGTACGCCTGCACGGCGGGCGTCGCGAACTCGGCGGCGGAGCGGATGACCTCGGTCGCGTCCGCGCCTGCGCCGATGACCGGCTTGACGATGGCCGGGTAGCCGGTCTCCCGGAGCGCGGCGGCGAGCCCGGCCGGGTCGGCGGCGACGGCGTGCCGGGCGGTGGGCAGCCCGGCCTCCCGGAACCGCTGCTTCATGACCTGCTTGTCGGTGCAGTTGACCACCGTCTCGAACGACGGCCCCGGCAGCCCGAGCCGGCTGCGCAGGTGGGCGGCGGCCTGGGAGGCGCGCTCCGAGAGCGCCAGCACGTGGGTGAACTCCCCGAGCTGCCGCGACGCCGTGACGGCGGCGGTCACGGCCTCGGGGTCGTTGAGGTCGTCCACCAGGGCGAGTTCGGTGCCCTCCGGGTACTGGTCGACGAACCGGGGCTCGGTGACGAACAGGATCCGCAGGTCGCCCCGTTCGGCGAGCTGCCGGGCCTGCCTGGTGTTGCCGGTGTTGGTGATGATGACGTGCTTCATGGTGTTCACGAGCTCCTGTCGGAACGGGAAAGGGGGGTGCCGCCCCAGGCGGCGTCGGGTGCGCGCCCGCCGTGCCCGGCGAGCGCCAGGACCTCCGGCAGCGCGCCGATCCGGGGGCCGGCCCACGGGTGGTCCTCGCCGAGGTCGAGCAGCACCGCGCTCATCCCGGCCACCGACGCGCCGTCCAGTTCGTCGTCGTGGCCGTCCCCGACGTAGAGGCACGCACCGGCGTCCACGCCCAGCCGGCGGGCGGCGAGCAGGAAGACCTCCGGATCCGGCTTCATGAGCCCGGCCTCCGCAGAGAGCACGGACACGTCGATCAGCGGCCCCAGCTCCGAGCCGTCGAGCATGTCCCGGACGTCGGAGCTGCAGTTCGACACCAGGCCGACCGGGACGCCCAGGGCGTTCAGCGCGCTCAGCGTCTCGACGGCGCCGTCGGCGGGACGGGCGAAGCCCCGGCCGTGGACGGTGCGGCGCACCCGCACGGCCTCGGCCTGCTGCGCCGCGTCCCACCGGCCGCCGAGTTCCTCGCGCAGACCGTCGAGGTAGGCGTCCAGGGGGCCGGTCTCGCGCCGGACCCGGGTCCGCGCCCAGGGTTCGGCGAGCTCCTCCGGCCGCAGGCCCAGGGCCTCCGCCGTCTCGGTGAAGGCCTGCCGCTTCACCTCGTCGGGCAGCGGGACGAGCGTCTTCCACAGGTCGAAGACGACCGCGCGCACGGGACCCCGGCGGGGGGCCGCGGCGCTCATCGCCCGCCGTCCTCTGCGCGGGCCGCGACCGCGTCCGCGTCCTTGTCCGCCGGCCACACCCGTACGAGCGGAGCCGACCAGTCCGAGTTGTCGACGATCACCTCCGCGTACGCGGCCGGCGGGTGTTCGGCCAGGTAGGCCCGCTGCGCCGGCAGGTACTTCGTGTGGTACTTGCCCATGACCTCCTCGCCCTGCGAGGGGACGTCCCGCGACCGGCCGCGGGCCAGTACGACGTCCTCGGCGACGTCGAGGTACACGAACAGGTCGATCAGGTCCCGGATCTCGTCGCGGAACAGGAACACCCCCTCGACCAGCACGATCGTCTCCGGCCCGACCTCGTACGCCCGGGTCAGCGTGTACGTGTCGGTGGGCAGGTCCAGCAGGGTCAGCTCCGCCGACAGCCGGCCCTCCTCCCGTACGGGCCGCAGCAGTTCCCCGGCGGCCCGGCCGAAGTCGATGCTGTGGTGGTAGTACGCCTCGGCCTCCGGCAGGTCGGAGCGGTAGCGGACGGCGCGCGGCCGGTGGAAGTCGTCGATCCGGACGAGCTGGTGCGAGGTCCCCCGGCGCCCGAACTCGGCGGCCAGCGCGGTGGCCAGCTGCGACTTGCCGGAGGTGTCCATGCCGGTCAGCCCGGCCACCAGCGGCCGGCCCGGCTGCTTGCGGCCCTGGAGCAGGCCGGCCAGCTCCTCGACGAGCTGCCGGTGGTCGCGGACGCGGGGCACGGCGGCCCCCGTCGTGGTCTCGGTGGTCATACGGCGCTCTCCTGGGGAACGGACGGGAACGGGGGAGAAGGCACGGCCATGGGGTCGGCCGCGGCGAGCGGGCCGGCGTCCGCTTCGAGCCGGGCGAGGAGCCGGCCCGCGAGCCTGCCGTAGAGCCCGCTGCCGTAGACCGCGTGGTCGCGCAGCGCGGCCGGCGTCGGCTCGACCCGCAGCACCGACAGCGCCGGAACGGGCCGCCCGGCGATCAGCGCCGTGCCGTCGTCCGTGTGCGCGAACCGCTCCGGCGAGCCGCTGGGGCGGGCGGGCCGGCCGTCGATCAGCACGTCGGGCGCGTGGCCGTGGTAGCCGAGGGCCTGGACCACCAGGGCGGCCTCGTCGAGCAGGTCGGCGGCCTCCGCGAGCCGGTCCGTGCGGATCAGCCGGGCGCCCGGGATCCGGCCGTCCCACAGCGCGCAGTACAGGTCCCGCGACTCGTGCCGCAGCCCCGAGTCGCGGAAGACGATCCCCGTCGCCGGGCACACGTCGGTGGCCGGATCGGCGGCCCGTTCGCGGCCCTCGACGTGGTCCCGGCGGGCCTCGGCGAGGCCGGGGTGGACCAGCCGCGCCGCACTGCGCCGGAGCACGTCGACGGCGGGGGGCCGGTAGCCGGGGTCGGCGGCGCGGATCTCGTCGAACAGCTCCAGCAGGACGCGGAGCACGGACATGGCACTGTGCGAGGCGCCCGCGATGACGATCCGGCGGCGCGGCCCGTCCGGCCCGTCCCCGCCCGGCCGTCCGAGTGCGGCCAGCTCCCGGCGCAGCCCGTCCCGCCCGCTCCGGCTGATGATCTGCGCGGACCGGCGCACCTTGGCCCGCCAGGGCGCGAGTTCGGCGTGCGGCCGCTCGGTGCGCCCGGTGGCGACGACCGCGTTCCGGGTCCGTACGGTCCGCCCGTCCGCGAGGCGGACCAGTACGGCCGAGCCCTCCTCGACGACGTCGAGGGCGGTCACCTCCGTGCCCAGGGCGAGCCGGCCGGGCCCCAGGGCCGCGGCCACCGCCGAGCCCACCCGGCCCAGTGCCGCGGCCAGCTGAGCCATCGGAACCGGTGCGTCGGCGCCGGCGACCCGGGCGACCAGCGGATCGTCCCGGAGCGCGGCGAAGGGGCCGGTGGCGGAGAGCTCCTTGAGGAAGCGGGAGCCGATCGAGGTGCTGGTGATGGCGTAGTCCGCGAAGCCGCCGGGGCCGAGGACCGCGCCGCGTTCGAACACGGCGACCCGGTGGGCGAGGAGTTCGGGGGCGGAGGCGAGGAAGGTGGTGGTGCGGAACCCGCCGCCCACCAGGACGAGGCCGGGTTCCATCACGCGTGCTCCGTCAGCAGCGCGTCGAAGCGGTCGCAGATCAGCTCGGCCTCGGCCAGGGTGAGTGTGAGCGGCGGCCGGATCTTGAGCACGTTGCCGTTGCCGTAGCGCGAGGTGCGCAGGATCAGGCCGTGCTCCATCGCCTTGTCCGCGAGGTGGTTGGTCAGGGCGGTGTCGGGGGTGCCGTGCGCGTCGGTGATCTCGATGCCGATCATCAGGCCCACGCCGCGGACGTCGGAGATCACGCGGTGGCGCTTCTTCATCTCCTCCAGCCGGCCCATGATCAGGTCGCCGGTGGCGCGGACGTTCGCCAGGAACAGCGGGTCGTCGATCACGTCGAGGGTCGCCAGGGCGGCGGAGGCGGCCAGCAGGTTGGAGCCGTAGGTGAAGGAGTGGTCGTTGGTGGGCAGGCCCGCCATCTCGTCGCTCGCGATGATCGCGGCCACCTGCGCGCCGGAACCGCCGAGGCCCTTGGCGACCGTCATCGCGTCCGGTTCGACGCCGAAGTGCTCCGCGGCGAACATGCGCCCGGTGCGGCCGATGCCGGTCTGGATCTCGTCGAAGATCAGCTTGATGCCGTGGGCGTCGCACAGCTCGCGCAGCTTGGTGAAGTAGCCGTCCGGCGGCACGATGTTGCCGCCGTTGCCGGAGATGGGCTCCACGAGGACGGCGGCGACGCTGCCGCTGCTCGCGAACTCCAGGAAGTCGTTGATGCGGTCCACGCACATCATGCGGCAGCTGCCGGCCTGCTGGCCGTAGAAGCAGCGGTGGCAGTACGGGTCCGGCACCTGCATGCCGCCCGGGTACAGCTGGGCGAAGGGCGCCCGGCGGAAGGCGTTCCCGGACAGGCTGGCCATCATCATGGTCTGGCCGACGTGGCTGCGGAACAGCGTCACGACGTCGCGCTTGCCGGTGGCCCGCTGCGCCATCTTGATCGCGCCCTCGTTGGCGACCGACCCGCCGGACACCTTCAGGTGGGTCTTGGTGAGGCGCTTGGGGGCGAGGTCGGCCAGGCGCTTGGAGAGCCGGTTGATCGGCTCCGTCTGGAAGCTAGACGTGACGTGGATCAGCTCGTCGGCCTGGTCCTTGATGGCCTTGATGACGGCCGGGTGGCGGTAGCCGAGGCTGAGGTTGAAGGTCGCGGAGGCGCAGTCGATGTATCCGCGGCCCTCGGAGTCGTACAGGTAGACCCCTTCACCGGTGACCATGCGCTGGTCGCTGACGGGGTAGTAGACGGCCTCGGGCGAGGTCTCGCCGGAGACGACGGCCGCCATGACGGGGTCCGGGACGGAGCCGGACACGAGGTCACCGGGGGAAGCGAGGATGGACATGGGTGTGCCCTTCTGGGAGGTTGCGGGGTGGGGCGCGCCTGGGGCGCGCCGGCGATGAGGGCGTGCGGACTCCTGGAGTCCGGCACGGGTACGGGTACTGGTCCTGGTACGGGGCGCGCGCGGGCACCGCGGACCGGCCCGGGGCGCCGCGGATGCGGGCGGCGGGCCAACAGCGGACGGTGTCGGGAAGAGCAGGAAGGGGCGGGCGGGAGGCCGGGGTTACGGCCTCAGAACACGCCCTGGACGTCGCCGGTGGCCGGCAGGACGCGGGCGCCGGCCATCATGCGCCGTGCCCAGCCCGGTACGGCACCGTGGGAGTAGAAGCGGCGCAGCCAGCGGTCCTGCCCGTCGTAGCGGGGGGTGAAGGCGGAGCGGCCGTGGGCGGCGGTGTGGTTGTCGACGAGGAGCAGGTCACCGGGTTCCAGGACGACTTCGGTGCACACGGCTTCCAGTGCCTCGGCCAGGGCCCGCAGGGCCCGGGCGGCTTCGGGGTCCGCCGCCCCGGTGTTGAAGGAGTCGTAGCGGAAGGACTCCCTGCCCGGGGCGCCGAAGAGGACCCGGTGCCGGCCCGTGGCGGGACGTTCGCCGCAGGAGCCCCGGGTGAACGAGGTGGGGAACAGGCTCTCGAACCGCAGTTCCCGCAGGGTGGCGGCCTCGGCCTGCGTCAGGTGCGGCAGGGCCCGGCGGACGGAGGCCACCCGGGTGGCCGTGGTCCGCTCGTGCCCCCGGCGCAGGCTCAGCAGCCCGAGGTGGTCGGGGCGCAGCGGATGGTGGACGTTCTCGGTGTGGAAGTCGAAGGCCACCGAGCCGCTGTTCTCCATCCGGTGCTCCTCGCCCCGCACCGGGTGGACGTCGTGGAAGAGGTCGCCGCCCTTCTCGTCGGCGTACCCGATGAGGCCGCCGAGGAGCTCGGCCGCGAGGGCGAGGGTTCCGTTGGTGGGGTGTCCGGCCAGGGCCCGTGACCCGTACTCCTGCGGCGTGTCCGGGAGTTGCCCCGTGGACACCCCCTTGACCAGCAGGTATCCGCTGTCCGACGCGCCGTCGCGGAAGTCCGTCAGCGCGGTGCGCAGGGCGTGGGGGACGTCCGGGACGAAGTCCGAGAGGTCGAAGGACGGGGAGCGCTCCACGAGGGGGGCCACCTCCCGCGACAGGTCCCACAGCCCCGCGCTCTCGGCCCGGGTGAGGTGGACGACCGCCCCTGTCAGGTGTCGTTCTGCTACGGCGATGGGCACTCCTGCTCCTTGGATCACGGGGGTTCCGTCCGGCGGGGAAGGGGTGCGCCGGCGGAAGGCGATGGGCTGGGCTGGTACTGCTGCGGGCCGGTGCTCCGCTGCCCGAGGTGGGCGGCGAGCGCCTCCCAGAGCCGGGCGTGCGACTGCGCGAGCCGTGCGACGGCGTCCAGCCGGTGCGGCGGAACGTGCGCGGCGATGCCCTCGATCCCGTCCGCGAGCACGCAGGAGACGTCGAGGGCGCGCAGCAGCGCGCGGCCGCTCTCGGTGAGCCGGAGGGAGGGGTCCCGGGTCAGGGACGCCAGTACGGGGCGCAGCGCGGAGGCGGCCGCCGGCGGCAGGGGTGTCCCACCGGTCCGCTGCGTCGGCACCAGGCCGGGCGGCCGTCCGGTGCGGGCCCCGGTGCCCCGGGAGGGTACGGGATCCTCGCCGCGGAGCCTGCGTTCGCGTACGTCGGCCACGGTGGCCGGCGACAGTCCGGCCGCGCGGGCCACCTGGCGCAGGGAGGCGTGCGGGTCGTCGTCCAGCAGGCCGTCGGCGAGCCGCCGCCGGACGGCGGAGTCGAGGGGGCGGGTCCGGCCGTCGAGGCCGAGCCGTCGTCCGTGCGGTGCGGTGGCGGCTCCGCTCTCCCGCCGGAGCGCTGCGACGCGCTTTCCCGGCAGTCCGGTGAGGGCGGCCAGCGCCCGGTCGGACCAGTCGGGCTGCACGCGGAGCGCGTGCCGGGCGGCGGCGGTGCGTTCCGTTACCGGCGGAATCATGCCGTGTGCGACGTCGACCAGCACCGACAGCATCTCGCCATCTTCCTCCGTGCCGTCGAAGAGGCGGGCCCGGATGTGGGTGTGGCCGCGGAGCGCGGCGGCGCGGGCCCGGCACACGCCGTCGATGACGAGCATCGTCGCGCGGTGCACGAGGACCGGTACGAGGTCCTCCCGGGAGGCGGCGAGCGCCCGTGCGTACTGCTCCTCCTCCTCGGCACTGCGCGGCGCGTGCGCCGTGTGGAGGTCCCGCAGCGGGACGGGCTCCACGGTCGAGGTGGGGGACAGCCGGTCGAGGAACGCCGTGAGCCGGCGGGTCCCGGCGTGCCGGTGCGGGGCGCGGGCGCCCGCCCCGGGCTGCGTCACTGGGCGGCGGGCGGCTTGATCTCCTGCCAGCCGGAGTCGCGCGGGCAGCCGAAGCCGGGGGAGGAGCAGCCCGAGCCGGGGTGCAGGGTGAATATCGGGGTGCGGGGGTTCTCGGGGGTGACCGTGCCCGCGCTCGCGGTGCCGGCACCGAGCAGCACGGTGGTCGCCGCGATCAGCGACAGGGCCAGGGCCTTGGTCTGCTTCATGTTCATGTTCCGTTCCTCGTTCGTTTTCCTTGACGACCACGAGTCTGCCCCGGTGCAAGATCGAGGAGAAGGGAGACCGGGAGGGTCAAAATGGCCATGTCCGCCCTAGGCCACGGGCGGTTCGTGAAGCGGAACGTCCTCCCAGGCGGCCGTCCACCCCGCCAGCTCCGGTCGGGCGGCGACCGCGGCCCGCCACGCCTGCTCGCAAGCGGAAGCGGCGGCCTGCCGCGTGGTGGCGACGACGTACACGCCGAGGACGGGCCGCGCTCCCGGTCTGGCGCGCTGGACCACGTGTTCGACGCCCCGGACCCCGGCCGCGGCGGAGGCGGCCGCGACGGCGGCCGCGGTGTCTCCGGGAAAGGGGCCGCTGCTGCTGCCGGGGCGCGGGGTCAGGGATGCGCAGATCAGGAACATGGTTTAGACCATGCGTGATCCGGGGCCCCAGTACCAGGGGTTGCAGTTGGCCATTTCCGGACGCGCCGCCCGGGCCGGACCGCTCCGGGCGGGCCCGGAGCCATAGAATGCGGCGTCGATCGTCCGCATACCGGACCGGATCGCCGCAGGCCACGGACGCCGGCGCCGCCCCCCTGGCGCGGATCCCCCGCCCGCACGACCCGCCCGCACCACCTCCTCGCACCACCCGCACCACTAGCACCACAAGGGAACGTTCATGCTTGGTCCACTCGGCCTCAGCGCCGCAGCCGAAGCGGTCTACCGGGAGTTGCTGGCCCACCCGCTGTCCGGAGTGGCCGGGCTCTCGGCACAACTGCAGCTGTCCGAGGAGGCCGTGCGCGACGCCCTCGACCAGCTCTTCGAGCTGGCCCTGATCCGCACCTCCTCGGCGGACGAGTCCCCGATGCGCGCCATCAGCCCCGACCTCGGCCTCATGAAGCTCCTCGCACGCCGCCAGGCCGAGCTGGCCGAGCAGCAGCAGCACGTCGAGCAGAGCCGCGCGGCGACGGCCGAGCTGATCGCCCAGTACGCACAGCACAACACCATGTCGATGGGCGTCGGCATCCGCTACCTCCGCGGCATCGACGCCATCCGCGACCACCTGGAGGCCCTCAACGACAGCGTCCGGGAGGAGTTCCTCACCTTCGCCCCCGGCGGACCCCAGACGCCCGCCAACATGGAGGCCTCGCGCCCGCTCAACCGCCGCCTCCTCGCCCGCGGCATCACGATGCGCACGGTCTACCTGGACAGCATCCGCCGCGACGCCCCCACCGCCGGCTACGCGGCCTGGCTCGCCGAGCAGGGGGCGCACATCCGCACCGTGCCGACCCTGCCCAACCGCATGATCATCATCGACCGGTGTTCGGCCCTGATCGCCTCCGACTCCGACAGCACCGCCGACGGCGCCCTCGCCATCACGGACCCCGGGGTGATCGCCCTGATGTGCCGCCTGTTCGACCTCGTGTGGGACTCGGCCGAACCCATCGGCGCCGCGACCCCGCGGTCATCCGGCGAACTGACCCGCCAGCAGACCGAGGTCGTCCGCCTGATGGCCGAGGGCCGCACCGACGAGTCCATCGCCAACAGCATGGGCATCTCCACCCGCACCGCCCGCCGGCTGACCACCGGCCTGCTCACCCACCTCGGCGCCCGCAGCCGCTTCCAGGCGGGCGTCCGTGCCGTACAGCTCGGGTACCTGCCGTCCCACCCCTGACGGGGTCAGATCGTGACCGGGCCCTTGGCGGTGGCGAACTCGACCGCGACCAGCCCCGGCTCCTCGTCCTCCACCCAGGTGACGTCGACCTGGTCGAGGGGGTGGTCGGCCGGCTCGCCCAGGAACTCGGCGATGGAGGCGGCGTCGCCGGCGATGGAGACCCCGTGGATGGTGGTGGAGGTGCGCGGACCGGCGCACGGGCGCTCCTCGTCGGGGACCAGCCACTGGAGGAAGTAGGGCAGCTGCGGGTCCTCCATCAGTTCCAGCAGGCCGATCTGCTTCCACCGCAGGTCGAACCCGTCGGGGCGGACCCGGTGGCCCTCGGCGGAGGTGCGGCCGAGGCGGGCCTCGACCGGGGCCATGTCGTCGACGGAGACCACCCAGCCGAGCCAGCCGCCGCCCTCGGCGGCGCGCCGCGCGACCGCCTGGCCGAAGGGCGCGCGGTCGGCGGCGGGGTGGTCGAGGGTGGTGACGACCTCGACGTAGGTGCCGCCGCTCAGCGGGAGGATGAAGTTGCGGGTGCCGAACCGCGGGTGCACGCCCCCGTCGACGAACCCGGCGCCGAGGGCCGACCCGATCCACTGGACGGTCGAGACGAAGCTGTCGCGGGCCACCGCATAGGACACGTGATCAAGTCGCACGGCGCCATCATCACCCGGCGACCCGCGCACATCACGGCGCCACGCCCATCGCCCCGCCCGTCACCCGGCCCCGCCCCGGTCCCGCCCCGGTCCGCCCCCACGGGCCTCAGTGTTCGCAGAGGGAGAACTCCCGTTCGTAGAGCTGTTCGTTGTGCTCGGCCACGAAGAACTTCCGTTCCTGCATGAGCTGCTCGCGGTACTCCACGGCCTGCGCCGCCGTCATCGTGGACGTGGCCGCCCACGGCTGCTGCGGCGGGACGTCGGAGGTCGAGACGATCGTCGTCGACGGGTCGACCAGGAAGAACGCGAGGATCTTCCGGTGCCCCGGGCGGGCGGGGTCCGCGAGGCGGAAGGAGCCGACGCGGTGCTGCAGCACGTTCGGGAACGCCAGGCAGCGCCCCGCCGGAGTCGCCGCCGATCCCAGCACCTGGTTGAGGGCGTCCTCGTTCTCCAGGCCGTAGACCTCGCGCACCCCCTCGTCGTCGTTCTGCTCGTAGTCCGGGTCGTCGAGCGCCGCGCGGAAGCCCAGGCTGCTGTCGGTGATGTTCTCGCTGTCCCAGTAGTAGATGCCGGTCGAGACGATCCGCTCGTTCAGCATCCCCTCGACGTGCCAGGAGCCGCCCGCGTACTCGGGGCTGTCCGGCGTGAGGTGGATGGTGGCCAGCTTGACGATCACCTGGAGGCGGCGTCCGCGCAGGTCGACCCGGTCGGCTTCGCCGGGCGGCGCGGGCGGGGTGAAGTCCGGCGCGTCCGGGACGACCGGGCTGCGGGTCTCCGCCCAGAGGTCGTAGGCGTCCCCCCACGCGTTACGGGCCTCCGCGTAGGCCGCGTCGTCCTCGAAGGAGGCCCTGACCGGGTACGCCGGCTTCGAGTCGTACCACCCGTAGGGATCGGCCTCGATCCGCGGCGGCCGCGGGTGGCGCAGGTCGGTGAGGACGTTCTCCCACAGCGGCAGCATGCGCGCGAAGACGTCCGGCAGCACGGCCGCGAGCTCGTGATGGGTCTCGGGGTGGACGTTGTTGACGTACGAACGGAAGGCGACCCCGCCCTCGTCGTCGACCTCGACGTCCGTGGGCAGCCACTGGAACTTCTCCGAGAACTCGTGCTTCGAGAAGCGGTCCGTGGGGTTGCGCCAAGCCTCCTCGGGGCCCCCGCTCACCCCCCGCACCAGGCAGAACAGCGAGGGGTGCACCAGGTCCAGCACCTGCCCGTCCGAGCCCGGATGCCAGTCCCGCTCCGCCTCGGGGACCTCCTCCAGGGGCCGGACCGCCGCGCGCAGCCGGGACCGGAGCCCCTCGTCGACCAGCATGTCCGACTGCCACACCCCGTCGACGGCGGACACCTCGATGCCCGTCCGCCCGTCCCGCAGCGCGGCGTAGTGCCCGAGCTCCGCGAGCACGTACCGGACCTGTGCCTCCGTGAGCCCCTGCGCGACCGCCTCCTGCCGCCACCGCGCGACGATGCCGGCATCGTGCATCTTGTCGGACCACCCGGGCTTCGCCCGGATGTGCGCGCTGCACTCCGTCATCTGGAGCTCCCGCAGCGTCCGGGGTTGCGCGAACGCCACGGAACGCGTCGCTTCAAAGGGCAGCGGAAAGGCAGGCAGGCCGGTCAACTCTGATAATCCCAACGGTCGTGCGAGCGGTGCCGGAAGGATAGCCCAGCGCACCGACACCCCGGCCGCCCGCGAGGGCGCGGTCGGGAACGGCTCCCGGGCAGGGACTCCCGCTCACCGGTCCTCCCGCTCCACCGGCAGCCACAGCTCCGCGTCCGCCGTCCTGCCGTCCGCCGACATCCGCGTACGGAGGATCTCCGGCCCGGGCCGGCCCCGGTACGGGTTCGACGGGAACCACTCCGTGAACACGTCCCGCCACAACCCCTGGATCGCCTCCGGCGCCGGCCCCGAGACGGTGAAGACCGCCCACGCGCCGGCCGGCACGGGCAGTGCGGCCATGCCCTCCGGCGCGGGCCCCGAGGTGGCCACACCGTGGTAGTAGTCGAGGAGGCTGCCCTCCGCCCGGCCGGGATCGAGGTCGTCGCAGACCGCGAGGATGCCGTGCGGTTCCTGGTCCGACAGCCGCTCCAGCAGCTCCTTCGCCCGGTCGCCGGTCCCCCGGACGTGATCGATGATCGCCTGGTTCGGCCCCGAGTACACGAGCGGCACCCTGGCCTTCGCCCCGACGACGCTGAACTCCGGCTTGTGCACGACGCGGTAGCGCATGCTGCTGCTCCCGTCCACGACGAGGCGGAAGGACATCCGGGGCTGGGAGCTGAGCACCGCTCCGGTCCGCCGCGCCTCGCCGGGCCCGACGCCGTGCACCGCGCGGAACGCCCTGGCGAACGCCTCGCCCGAGCCGTATCCGTACCGCACCGCGATCTCCAGCAGCGTCCGTTCCCCGGCCAGCACCTCCGCACCCGCGACGGTCAGCCGGCGCCGCCGGACGTACTCCGACAGCGGCATCCCCGCGAGCGCCGAGAACATCCGCCGCAGGTGGTACTCCGAGGTGGCGGCGATCCGCGCCAGCTCGCCCACGTCGACGGAACCGTCGAGCTGCCGCTCGATGTGCTCCATGGCCTGATTGAACCGCTCCAGCACCGCTCGCCTCCAGGATCCCGACCGTCGATTCAACCAGGGCGGCCCGCCCGCCGCACCCGACCGAAGCGGTGCGGCAGATGTCGGGTGACGGGGACCGCCCACGCAGCACGATCAACCCATGAACCCGCACACCGACCCGGCCCCTGCCCCGGCCCCGGCCCTGGACGACATGACCCTGACCTCCCGCTTCCTCCGCGACGGCTTCGTCAAGCTGGAGGGCGCGGTCGCACCCCGCGTGGCCGAGAGCTGCGCACGCTTGCTGTGGCGGGAGACGGGCTGCGACCCGGACGACCCGCGGACGTGGACGCGGCCCGTCCACTGGGTCGGCGGGATGGCGCAGGGACCGTTCGCCGCCGCACCCAACTCCCCGGCCCTGCACCGGGCCTACGACCTGCTGGCCGGCGCCGGGCGCTGGGAGCCGCGCTACTCCCTGGGCACCTTCCCGCTGCGCTTCCCGCACCCGCAGGAGCCCGACGACGCGGGCTGGCACATCGAGGGCAGCTACGCGGTGGACGGCGAGACCTGGCCCTTCACCAACCTCCGCTCCCGCGGCCGGGCCCTGCTGATGCTGTTCCTGTTCAGCGAGGTCGGCGAGGAGGACGCCCCGACCCGGATCCGGGTCGGCTCCCACCTCGACGTCCCGAAGGTGCTGGAGCCGTACGGGGAGGAGGGCGCGAGCGGCCTGGCCATCGCACCGGACCTCGTCGCGGCGTCAGCCCACCGCCCGCTCGCCCTCGCCACCGGTTCACCGGGGGACGTCTACCTGTGCCACCCGTTCCTGGTCCACGCGGCCCAGCCGCACCACGGGCGGCGGCCCCGCTTCATGGCCCAGCCGCCCCTGCTGCCGGCCGCGCCGTACGAACTGGAGCGGGCCGACGGCGCGTACTCCCCCGTGGAGACCGCGATCCGCCACGGCCTGGGCTACGGCACCGGCCCCTGACGGCGGCCCGCCGCGTTGCGGACGCGGCGGGTGCGTCCGTGCTCGGCCAGCAGCCCGAGGGCGGCGGGCGACGTGACCACCTCGGCCGCGGCGGCCGTGCGCTGGAACCAGTCCGACGCGGCGAGCAGTTCCTCACCGGTCCACGGCTCGCCCAGCGCGACGGACCTGAGCAGGGTCCATTCGCGCAGCCGGCGGGCGAGGAACGCCCTGTCACCGATGACCGGGGCCATCATCGCGGCCCAGGCGGGGAACCGGGGCCCGGTCAGCAGCTCGGCCGCCCGCCGTTCGAGGTGGCGGTTCACGGCACTCTCCGCCATGACCGCGTCCTCGTCCCGCAGGACGGCAGCCACCAGCTCGGCTTCCTCCGCCTCCCCGACGCCCTCCAGGGCCCGCAGGTACCGGGCGTACCGCCGGTGCTCCGGAGGCCCCTCGCTTTCGCCTTCGTCGCCTTCGTCGCCTTCGCGGCCTTCCTGAGAGCCGATCATCCCCCCATCACACCATCCGCCCGACCGGCTGTCAGGACAGTTCGCGCAGCCGCTGTACCTGACGGGCCATCATTTCGGCCGGGAACTCCATGCCTTCCACCGAGGGGGACGGCTCCAGCCGGAACTCGGCGATCACGGAGCCGACCCGCACCACCGTGGTCCTGCGGACGCTGCGGACCTCCTGCACCTCGGGGTTGATGTCGCTGACGTCCGTCCGGAACGTCAGGGTGTAGGCCACGGCCCCGTCGGATGCCGCTCGGCCCCCACCACCCGCCGAACGCCCGCACCTCCCGCCTCACGGGGCCCGTCCGACCGTGCGTCACCAGCCCGTCCCCGTCGCCGGATCTGGCCGCTGCTGCGCCGCCACGCCCACCGTCCTGCTCGACCCGCTGCCGCCGCCGGACCGGCTCCGAAGAAGTAACCCCCGGCGCGCCTGTGTGCCTCGGGCGGCGGGCTCCTCTTCGATGGGTTGCCCACCCCGTCCCCACCGGAACAGGCGGCTCCATGACCTCCCACCCCTTGCGGCCCTCCCGCCGCAGCGTGTTCTCCGCCGCGCTCGCGCTCGGAGCCGCCACCGTCCTGCCCGCCGCCGCCTCGGGCGCGGCCCGCGCCGCCACCGGTTACGGGCGGCCCCGGGCGGTGCCCCAGATCACGGGCTGCGAGGGCTGGACTGCGCGCGAGCCCTCCGAGGACGTGGTGGTCCTCGACTCGCGGCCCCAGCGGATCATCGTGCACCACACGGCCTCGCCCAACGTGACCGACTACTCGCTGCAGCGGGCCCACGCACTGGCCCGGGCGATCCAGACGTACCACATGGACGTGCAGGGCTGGATCGACACCGGCCAGCACTTCACCGTCAGCCGGGGCGCCTTCGTCCTGGAGGGCCGTCACCACAGCCTGGCTGCACTCGGATCCGGGGACCGGATGGTGCGGGGCGCCCACTGCGTGGGCCAGAACAGCGCGGCCATCGGCATCGAGAACGAGGGCACGTACACGACCCAGGAGCCCCCCGCGGTCCAGTTCTCCGCCCTCGCCGACCTGTGCGCCCACGTCTGCCGCCAGTACGACGTCTCCCCGTCCGAGATCTACGGTCACCGGGACTTCAACAGCACCGCCTGCCCCGGCGACCGGCTCTACGCGATGCTGCCGCGGCTGCGCCAGGACGTGGCCCGGAGACTGGGGAGCACCCAGCCGGTGGAGCAGCCGCGCTGGCCCGTGAACCTGCCCCTCGACTGGTCCGCCGACCCGGAGGCCGCCGCCCGCTCCCTCACGGAGTACCTCCCCCCGGACCTCCTCGACCGCATCGGTTCCCACTGACGCCCCGTCCGGCCCCGGAGACAGAAAGGCCGACGGGCGCCCGCCCTCCTCCAGGGCTCGGGGCCGGTTGCCGGCGTCCTCGAAGCCGGAGCGAAGTCATCAAGGGCCTGCCCGGAACCGGGGCTGCACGGGACGCGGGACGCCGCCGGCGGTGAGGGCGCGTGAGCGGCGGTCGGCAGCCGTGGCAGGGAGCCGTCGCCGGTGCGAGAGTCGACGCGACGGGCTGCACACAGAGAGCACGGGCAGGTGTCCATGTCGGAGCGTCGCGCACTGCTGTTCACCACGGACGGGCGCGGGCGGGTGGCGGGCTGGAGCGAGGAGGCCGAGCGGCTGTTCGGCCGTTCGGCCGGGCGCGCGCAGGGGCGGGACGTGGCGGAGGTGCTCGCCGACGGCGGGGCGGACCGGTGCTGGCTGCTGGAGCCCGCCCCTGACGACGGCGCCGGCGAAGTCCGCTGGGAGGTCCGGCAGGCGGTTGCCGAGGGTCCCGAGGGGCTGGACGCGGCCATTCTGGACGCGGTGTTCACCCAGTCCGATGTCGGGGTCCACGTCGTGGACCGGGACCTCCGGGTGGTCCGCGTCAACCCGGTCACGATCGGCGGGCGCGACATCGCACGGCACCCCGTCCTCGGACGTCCCGCCGTCGAGGCGTACGCCGCGCTGGGCGCGCCCGGAGTGGGGGAGAAGCTGCAGGAGGTCCTCGTCACCGGGCGGCCGGCCCACGACGTGCTGGTACGGGCGCACTCCGCCGCCGGCCCGCCGCACGACCTGGTCCTCTCGGCCTCCGTCTACCGGCTCCAGGATCCGGCGGGCCGCCCCCTCGGGCTCGTCGCCACCGTCGTGGACGTCACGGACCGGGAGCGGGCCCAGGCGCGGCTGCGGCTGCTGCACCGGGCCCGCACGGAGGTCGGCAGCAGCCTGGACGTGGAGCGCACGGCCCGGGAACTGGTCGACGTGGCCGTTCCGGCCTTCGCCGACTCCGCCTTCGTCGCCCTCACGGACGCCGTCCTGCGCGGCAGGTTCCCCGACCCGGGGCCCCGGGACGTGGCGCCCGTCATGCGGTGCGCGGCCGTCGGAGGGGCCGGGCCGCCGGTCCCCGCGGTCGGCTCGGTCCTGCTGCCCGGTCTCTTCGGGGAGGACCTGCCCACCGGTCCCGTCCTGCGGCGGGGCGGGGCCGTCGGCCACCCGGAGGGGAACCGGCTCATCACGCCCCTGGCCGTCCGCGGGCAGGTCTTCGGCATGGTCGTCTTCCAGCGGTCGGGCGGGTCCGAACCCTACGCGGACGAGGACCTCGCCCCGGCCGACGCCATCGTCAGCCGCACCGCGAACTGCCTGGAGAACGCCCTGCGCTTCACGCGCGAGCACGTGATCATGACCGCGCTGCAGGGCTGGACCCTCCGCCAGGAGGAGCCGACGTACCGGGCGGTGGAGGTCGCCCAGCGCCACCGGCCCGGCGGCAGCGGCGGGGGATCCTGGTTCGACGTGATCGCGCTGCCCGGGGCGCGGGTCGCGCTCGTCGTGGGCCAGGTCGAGCAGCCCGGCCTGAGCGCCGTCGCCTCGATGAGCCGGCTGCGGACCGCCGTGCACAGCCTCACCACGCTCGACCTCGACCCCCACGAACTGCTGGCCCGCCTGCACGCCACCACCCGGCGGCTCGCGAGCGAGCAGCGGGACATCCCCGGCGTGGACGCACCGACCGCGAGCTGCACCTTCGTCGTCCACGACCCCGTCGACGGGCGGATCGACGTGGCCCGCGCGGGAAGGTCGCTCTTCGCCGTGGTCCGCCCCGACGGATCCGTCGACACCGCCCCGGTCGGCGAGGGACCCCTGCTCGGCAGCGGGGGACCGCCCTTCCCCAGCGCCACGTTCCGCCTGCCCGAAGCGAGCACCGTCTGCCTCGCGTCCGCACCGCCCTCCCGGGGCGCCGAACCCCCGGCCGAGCGGCTCCTGGGCGCGCTCTCCCACCCGGAACGCAGCCCGGGAGAGATGGCCGACGCCGTGGAGGAGCTCCTGGACGCCGACCGCGTCCTCCTCGTCGCCCGGACGCGGCACCTGACGCCGGACGAGCTCGCACGGTGGCCCGTGGAGCCCGACCCCTCGGCCGTACGGGCGGCACGCCGGAAGGTGGACGAACAGCTGGAGGCGTGGGGCCTCCCGGTCGACCGGTTCGCCGTGTCGATCGTCGTCAGCGAGCTCGTCACCAACGCCGTCCGGTACGGAACCCCGCCCGTCGTCCTGCGTCTGGTGAAAGGGGAACGGACCCTGACCTGCGAGGTCGACGACCAGGCACCCACCGCCCCGCACCTGCGCCACGCCAAGGCGGTCGACGAGGGCGGCCGGGGGCTGCACATCTGCGCCTCCCTCGCGGAGAACTGGGGGGTGCGCTACTCGGACGAGGGGAAGACGGTCTGGGCGGAGATGGCCGTCGAGCCGGCCACGACGAACCACGATGAACCATGACTGACCATGACTAGCTAGGGTGCGTCCGGCGGATCTTGGTTGAGAGCCGCCAAGAGGCGTGGGACCAGAGGGTTTGAATCATTCTTGCGCCAAGCGACGGCGACTCGTGTGTGCGCGGTGCCGGGCTGGATCTTGCGGAAAGCGACGCCTTCGAGGCGGATGCGGCGGATGCTCTCCGGGGCCAGTGACACGCCCAAGCCGGTCTCCACCAGGGCGCAGACGGTCTGCCATTCCACGGCGTGCTGGGTCACTTGGGGTGTGAAGCCTGCTGTGATGCACAAGTTGGTGATCTGGTCGTACAACGGCGGGCCGACGACGCGAGGCAGGAGCACGAAGGGGTAGTCCGCCAGCTGCTCGACTCGGACGGTTCGTTGTGCCGCGAGCGGATGCGAGGAGGGCAAGACGGCCACGAACGGCTCGGTCAGCACGGTCTCGAACCCGAGGTCCGCATCATGGGCAGGCGGCTCGCGCAACAGGCCGACGTCGATCGTTCCTTCGCGCAGAGCGGCCAGTTGCGGCGCGGTGGTCATCTCCTGGATGTCCACGTCCACGGCGGGGAAATGTTGCCGGAAGGTTCGCAGCAGGCCGGGCAGGACGGTGAGGGCGAGGGAGGCGGCGAAGCCGATCCGCAGGCGGCCGGCCTTGCCGCTGCCGACTTCTCGGGCGGCTGTCAGGCCGTCCGCGAGGTCGGTGAGGGCATGCCGGGCGGCAGGGAGGAGTTCCCGGCCCGCTGGGGTGAGGCCGATGTGCCCGGGTGCGCGGCTGAAGAGCGCGTATCCGACCTTGTCCTCCAGGCGGCGGATCTGCTGGCTCAGCGGCGGCTGGGCAATGCCCAAGCGGGCGGCGGCGCGGCCGAAGTGGAGTTCCTCGGCGAGCACGACGAAGGCGTACAACTGCGGAAGGGGTAGTTCAGGGCGCTCCATACGCATAGAGATATCAGGTCGTGCCTTGCGACGTATTAGACGTATCAGTGCTGGTCACTTAGCGTTCGGCGCATGACAGAGCGACGTTTCATCCTCAGCGGCTCGACGTTCGAGGAGCAGATCGGCTATGCCCGTGCCGTGGTCGACGGCGACTGGGTGCATGTGTCCGGGACGACCGGGTTCGACTACACCACCATGACGATTTCCGACGATGTCGTGGAGCAGGCCGAGCAGTGCCTGCGCAACATCGAGGCTGCCCTGACCGAAGCGAAGTGCACCTTCGCCGACGTGGTGCGGGTGCGCTATCTGCTGCCCGACCGAGCGGACTTCGAGCCCTGCTGGCCAGTACTGCGTCGCGCCTTCGGGAACGTCCGGCCGGCCGCCACCATGCTCATGTGTGGCCTCGCCGATTCCCGCATGAAGATCGAGATCGAGGTGTACGCCCGGCGGATCACCGCGTAACCGCCCACGTCGTCCGGCTCACCACCGGCCGCCCTCGTACCCGCCCCGACCATCTCAGCGGAGACAAGGCGTACAGCTCGCGCCGCAACGAGGTCGAACGCACCATCAACGCGCTCAAGAACTTCCGGGCCGTGGCCATGCGTTACGACAAGCGTGCCTACGTTCTTCATGGCACCGTCACCCTCGCCACGATCCGCTCATGGCTCCGCCCATGATCCGCCGGACAAGCCCTAGCCATGACGAACCGCAGGGGACCGCGTCGACGGACGCGGTCCCCTGCGGGCAACGGTTCAGTGGGCGGCCGGTGTGCCCGGTGCGGCCGGTGTGCCCGGTACCGGCTCGGCGCCGGCCGTCGGCCCCCCGGACGGGGCCCCCACCGGCGGGATGTGCCGCAGCAGCGTCGCCACCAGCACCGCCGTCACCAGGGCGACCACCGCGCTGGCCGCCGATGCCACCTGGAGCCCGGTCGTGAAGGCGTCCCGAGCCGTCTCCAGCAGCGCCGCCCCGTCCGGGAGCCGTTCGGCGGCCGCGACGGCCGCGCCGAGGGTGTCGCGGGCCCCGGCGGGGGCGTCGGCGGGGATCCCGGACCGGTAGACCGCGACCGCGAGGCTGCCGGTGACGGCGATGCCGAGGGCCAGGCCGAGGTCGTACGCCGTCTGGCCGGTCGCCGCCGCCGCGCCCGCCTTCTGCGGGGGTGCCGAGCCGACCGCCAGGGCCGTGCCGAGCACGCTGATCGGAGCCGCACCGAACATGATCACGGTCAGGGCGGCGGAGGCGGTCACGACGCCCTCCGCGAGGGCGATGGCCGCGTAACCGCCGACCGAGACCAGGATGCCGCCGATCAGGACGTACGCGGGACGGATCCGGCGGGCGAGCACCGGCGTCAGCTGGGAGCCCAGGACCAGGCCCGCCGCACCCGGCAGCAGCCACAGCCCGGCCTCCAGCGGCGACCGGCCGGCCACCGCCTGGAGGTACTGCGGGACCAGGTACTCCACCCCGTTGAGCGCGGTCATGCCGAGCAGCAGGGTCAGCAGCGCCCCGGTGAAGGCACGGTCCCGGAAGAGCCGCAGGTCCAGCAGCGGGGTGGCCAGCCGGTTCTGGCGGCGTACGAAGAGGGCGGTGAAGGCCGCCCCCGCCGCGAACGCCGCACCCGGCTCCCAGCCGGGGGCGCCCGAGGCCAGGGACTTGACCCCGTACACCAGCGGCAGGACCGCCAGCAGGAACAGCACGACGCTCACCAGGTCCAGCCGGCCGGGCTCCGGGTCCCGGTACTCGGGGAGCAGCACGGGCGCCGCCAGCAGCGCGAGCAGCATCACCGGCACGCCGATCAGGAACACCGAGCCCCACCACCAGTGCGCCAGCAGCACCCCGCCGACGACCGGGCCGACGGCCAGGCCCACGGACAGCGCCGTCACCCACATCGCGATCGCGGTGGCCCGGCGGCGCGGGTCGGTGAACATGTGGCTGATCAGGGAGAGCGTGGAGGGCAGTACGGCCGCGCCGGCGATCCCGAGCAGCGCGCGGGCCGTGATCAGCACGGCCGGGTCCGGGGCGTACGCGGCGAGCAGCGAGGCCACGACGAACCCGGCCGAGCCCGCCATCAGCAGCTTGCGGCGGCCGATGCGGTCGCCGAGCGTGCCCATGATGACGAGGGTGCCGGCGGTGAGGAAGCCGTAGATGTCGGTGGTCCACAGCAGTTCGGCGCCGGTGGGGTGGAGATCGGCGGCGAGGTAGGGGGTGGCCAGCCACAGCACACCCAGGTCGGCGGTCATCAGGGTCACGGGCAGGAGGAGGACCGCGAGGCCGAGCCACTGCCGGGCCGTCCCCCGCGTCCGCGGCGAGGAGTGTGCGGTGGTGGAGACGCTCATCGGTCTCCTCCTTCCGTGAGTGCGGTGGGTGCGGTGAGTGCGGTGAGCGCGGCGCCGGCCTCCGCCAGCACCTTCCGGACGTGGTCGGGGCGCAGGGCGTGCGGGATGCCGGACAGCTCGGTGCCGTGCAGCAGCCGTACCCGCGCGTCCTCGATCCCGCAGAACTCCGACACCCCGACGCGCAGTTGGACGTCGATGGCCGCGCCGAGCCCGGTCTCCCCGTACGAGGACGGCGTACCGCCCGCCAGCCCGAGCCAGAGCATCCGCTTCCCGGCGAGGCGGGGCCTGCTGCGGCCGTACGCGAAGCCGTAGTTCCACACCCGGTCGATCCAGCCCTTGAGTACGGCGGGCGGGGCGAACCACCACACCGGGAAGACGACGACGATCTCGTCGGCGGCCGCGATCCGGTCCATGTGGGCGTGGACCTCGGGGGAGTAGCGCTTCTCCCGGTCCTCCCAGTCCGGCTCGTCGGCCGGGGTCAGCCGGGGGTCGAAGCCCTCGGCGTAGAGGTCGAGCACGTCGGCCGTCCCGCCGCCGTCCTCGATGCGCGTGTGCAGATGGGCGGCCACCTGGGCGGTGAGCGAGTCGGGCCGGGGGTGGGCCACGACCAGGAGGGTGTGCCGTGCTGTCGTCATCGTGTCTGCTCCTCGGATTCCGGATGTTCCGTAGGTCCTTCGGCCTCAGATGCCGAGGCCGGAGCCGCCGCTGACGTCGATGTTCTGGCCGGTCACCCAGCGCCCGTCGGGCGAGGCGAGGAAGCCCACCACGTCGGCCACGTCGGCCGGCTGCCCCACCCGGTCGAAGACGGAGAAGCCCGCGGCGTGCGCCCTGGCGGCCGGGTCGGCCAGCCACGGGTGGATGTCGGTCTCGATCGTGCCGGGGGAGACCGCGTTGACCGTGATGCCGCGGGAGCCGAGGGTCTGCGCGAGGGTGAGGGTCAGGACCTCGACCGCGCCCTTCGAGGCGGCGTACGAGGTCATGCCGGGGAAGGCGACCTTGGTGACGCCGGAGGAGACGTTGATGATGCGGCCCCCGTCGCGCAGCCGGTCCAGGCCCTGCTTGATGATGAAGAACGGCGCCTTGGCGTTGACCGCGAAGACCTTGTCGTAGTCGGCCTCGGACACCTCGTGGATCAGTCCGGGGCCGGCGATGCCCGCGTTGTTGACGAGGACGTCGACGCCGTCCGCGTGCTCGTCGAAGGCCCGCCACAGGGCCTCCGCGTCCCCGGGCACGCCCAGTTCGGCGCGGATCGCGAAGGCGCTGCCGCCCGCCGCCTCGATCGCGGCGACAGTCTCCTTCGCGGCGCCCTCGTTGGAGGCGTAGTGGACGGCGACCCGGGCGCCGTCGGCGGCCAGGCGCTGGGCGATGGCCCGGCCGATGCCGCGGCTGGCGCCGGTGACGAGGGCGGTGCGGCCGGCGAGCTTGGCGTCGAGGGCGTTGATGCTGTTCATGGCGTGTTTCTCCCGGTGTCGGGGGTGTTCTCTTCGGACGGGGAACACCATCCGGCGCGGCGGTTCGGGTCCGGTTCGGGTCCGGTTCGGGCAGCCCGGGGGGCACGGGCTAACGTGGCGTCATGCGATTCGGGGTGCTGGGCGAGACGGCCGTGTGGACCGACGACGGGCAGCCCGTACGGGTCCCCGAGCTCAAGGTGCGCGCCCTGCTCGCCTCGCTCCTCGTCGCCCCCGGACGGCCCGTCGCCGCGCACCGGCTGATCGACGACCTGTGGGGCGAGGAACCGCCCGGCAACCCGGCCAAGGCCCTCCAGGCCAAGGTCTCCCAGCTGCGCCGCGTCCTGGAGGAGGCGGAGCCGGGCGGGCGCGGGCTGGTCGTCTCCCGCGCCCCGGGCTACCAGCTGGAGGCCGGGCAGGGCGCGCTGGACGCCGACCGGTTCGCGGAGCTGGCGGCGCGGGCGAAGACCGCCGGGGATCCGCGCGTACGGGCCGCGCTGCTGACCGAGGCGCTGGAGGTGTGGCGGGGGCCCGCGTTCGCCGACTTCGCCGAGGAAACGTTCACTCGGGCCGCCGCGACCCGGCTGGAAGAGGACCGGCTCGTCGTCCTGGAGGAGCGGGCCGAGGCCCGGCTCGACGGCGGCGAACACGCCCGGCTGGTGGGCGAGCTGGCCGCCCTGGTCGAGCGCCACCCGCTGCGCGAGCGGCTGCGCGCCGTCCAGCTGCGGGCGCTGTACCGGTCCGGACGGCAGAGCGAGGCGCTCGCCGGGTACGAGGACCTGCGGAGCAGGCTCGCCGGCGAACTCGGCCTCGACCCGAGCCCCGAACTGGCCGCCCTGCACGCGGCGATGCTCCGGCAGGCCCCCGAGCTGGCCGGTCCCCCCGTGCACCCGCGGACGAACCTCCCGACCCCGCTCACCGGCCTGATCGGCCGCGCGGTCGAGGTCGTCGACGTACGCGGGCTCCTCGCCACCCGCCGCCTGGTCACGCTCACCGGACCCGGCGGCGTCGGCAAGACCCGGCTCGCGCTCGCCGTCGCCGAGCAGCTGAAGGGCACCTTCCCGGACGGGGAATGGCTGGTCGAACTCGCCGGTACGGGCGGCGCCCCGGCCGAGGTCGTCGCGGCGGCGATGGAACTGCGGGACGACGGCGCGTGGGGCCTGCGGCCCGAGGGCGAACCGGTGCCCGACGCGGCGGAGCGGCTCGCACGGGTGCTGGGCCCCAAGCGGCTGCTGCTCGTCCTCGACAACTGCGAGCACGTGATCGACGAGGCGGCGGCGCTGGTGGAGCGGCTGCTGCGGTCCGCGCCCGGTCTCGTCGTCATGACCACCAGCCAGGAGCCGCTGGCACTGGCCGGGGAGACCCTGTGGGCCGTCCCGCCGCTCGCCCCGGACGACGCCGTCGGGCTGTTCGCCGCACGGGCCGCGGCCGCCGCACCCGGCTTCGTCGTCGACGCCTCCAACTCCGCCGCCGTGGAGGCGGTCTGCCGCCGCCTGGACGGCATCCCGCTCGCCCTGGAACTCGCCGCGACCCGGGTGCGGGCGCTCGGCGTGCACCGGCTGCTGGAGCGGCTGGACGACCGGTTCCGGCTGCTCGGCGCCGGACAGCGGGGCGTCCCGGCCCGCCAGCAGACCCTGCGCGCGATGATCGACTGGAGCTGGGAGCTGCTGGGCGAGCCCGAACGGACGGTGCTGCGACGGCTCGCCGTGCACGCCGAGGGGTGCACGCTGGAGGCGGCGGAGGAGGTGTGCGCCGGGGACGGGGTCGACGCCGAGGACGTACTGGACCTGCTGGTACGGCTGGTGGACCGGTCGCTGGTGGTGGCCGCCGACGGACCGCGCTACCGGCTGCTGGAATCCGTGTCCGCGTACTGCGCCGAACGGATGCGGGAGGCCGGCGAGCTGGAACCCGTACGCCGCCGGCACCTCGCCCACTACACCGCCCTGGCCGTCGCCGCGGCCCCCGGGCTGCGCGGCCGGGACCAGGGCGCCCGGCTGGCGCGGCTGGACGCCGAGAGCGCGAACCTGCGCGCGGCACTGGACGGCGCCGCCGCACACGGCACGCCCGCCGACGCGCAGGAAGCGCTCCGCCTCGTCGACGCGCTCGCCTGGTACTGGATCCTGCGCGGCCGGCTCGGCGAGGGGCTCCGCTCGGTGACGGCGGCCCTGGCCCTGCCCGGCGGCGACCCCGCGCTGCGGGCCCGCGCCGGCGTCTGGCGGGCGGGCCTCGCCGTGCTCACCGGCGACGGCACGGACCGGACGGCCCGCTTCGAGGAGGCCCTCGCCCGGTGCGCGGAGGAGGGCGACCCGGCACTGCTCGCGTGGGCGCGGTGGTTCCTGTCGCACGCGCTGTGCGGGACCGGGGACTTCCTTGCCGGCGAGCAGCTCACCGCGGCGTCGCTGCACGGCTTCCGGGAACTCGGCGACCCGTGGGGCGAGGCCGCCGCGCTCGCCGACCGGTCGGTGCAGCGGCTGCTGCGCGGCGACCTCGCGGGGGCGGAGGGCGACGCGGAGCGGAGCGCCGCACTGTTCGGGGAGCTCGGCGACGCGTGCGGGCAGCTGTGGTCGGTGTACCCGCTGGCGGCGGTCGCCGAGATCCACGGAGACCACCGGCGCGCGGCCCGCCGTTGGCAGGCCGGCCTGGACACCGCGGAAGCCTTCGGCCTGCACACCCAGGCGGCGGACCTGCTGTCCGGACTCGGGCGCACCGCCCTGCTGACGGGGGACCTCGCCGGGGCGCGCGAGCACCACGAACGCTCCCGCCGCCGCGCCGCCGGACTCGGCTTCCGCGCGGGCGAGATCAACGCGGAGGTCGGACTCGCGCTCGGCGCGCGCCGCGAGGGGCTCCTGGACGAGGCCGAGACCCGGATGCGCACGGTGCTGCACTGGCACCGGCAGGTCGGGCTCGACGGCGCGAACGCGCTGATGCTGGCGGAGCTGGGCTTCCTGGCGGAGCTGCGGGGCGAGCCGGAGGCGGCGCTCGCCCTCCACGAGGAGGGCTACGCCACCGCGTCCGCGACCGGCGACCCGCGCGCCGTCGCCCTCGCCCTGGAGGGCCTGGCGGCCGCGCACGCCCTGGCCGGCCGCCCCGCCGCGACGGCCCTCCTCCTGGGCGCGGCCACGGCCGCCCGGGCCGCCTCGGGCGCCCCGCTGCCCCCGGCGGAACGCCCCGACGTCGACCGGGCCACGGCCGCGGCGACGGCGGCCCTGGGGGAGCCGGCCTTCACGGCGGCCTTCACCCGCGGCGCACGCCTCACCCTGCAGGCGGCACACGCTGCGTCGGCGGGCTCGGTGCCTGCGGGGGGCCGGGGGCCGGACCGCAGCTGAGCGGCGGCCGAAGGCCGGGGGCCGGTCCGTGCGCGAGCGGCGCCCCGCCACGGCCGTGAACGCGCGGGATGCCCCCGGCGGTGCTTCGCTGGATGCGGCCCAGCGTCGCTTCCCGCTCCGAGGAGACCGTCTTGTCCAAGCCCCTGATCGTCATCACCGGCGCCGGTTCCGGCATCGGGGCGGCCACCGCCCGCCTCCTGTCCGACCGGGGGCACCCCCTGCTCCTGCTGGCCCGCCGGCTGGAGAAGCTGGAGGAGCTGGGCCTGCCGCGCACCCTGTGCCGCAAGGTCGACGTCACCGACCGGGAGGCCGTCGCGAGCGCGGTCCGCGAGGCCGAGGAGGCGTACGGGCCGGTGGACGCCGTCGTCAACAACGCCGGGGCGATGCTGCTGGGCCGGATCGGGGACCAGGAGCCGGACGAGTGGGACCGGATGATCGACGTGAACGTGAAGGGCGTCCTCAACGGCATCCGGGCGGTCCTGCCCGGCATGCTCGCCCGGGGCACCGGCACGGTCGTCAACATCAGCTCCGTCGCCGGACGCAAGACCTTCCCGAACCACGCGGCCTACGTGGGCACCAAGTTCGCCGTGCACGCCATGTCGGAGAACCTGCGCGAGGAGGTCGCCGCGAGCGGCGTACGGGTGATCGTCATCGCACCCGGCGCCGTGGAGACCGAGCTCCTCTCGCACACCAGCGACGAGCAGATCAAGCGGGACTACCAGGCGTGGAAGGAGTCCGCGGGCGGCGCCCTCGACCCCCGGGTGGTGGCGGAGGCGATCGGCTGGGCGTACGCCCAGCCGCAGAACGTCACCATCCGCGAGATCGTCCTGGCCGGCACCGGCCAGGAGGCGTGACCGCCGGCCCGTCAGAAGGCGTAGCGGATCCGCAGCCAGGGAGCGTGCGCCGCCACGAGGCTGCGGACGGCATCGACGGCCCCGGCCTTGACGCCGTTGCGGTAGCGGACGTTGCGGGCGCCGTTCTCCGAGAGCTTGGGCTGCTGGAGACCGGGCCGCCACAGCACCTCTTCGGCCCGGGGGTGCCAGGTGAGGTTCAGCTCGTGCAGCGCCTCGTTGTGCGTCAGCATGATGACCTCGGCCGCCGCCTGGTCCTTCACGGCGCGCGGCAGGACGTCGTCCATCTGCCGCAGCAGGTGGGCCCAGTCCTCCTCCCAGCCGGGCCGGATCACCACGGGCGACAGGTTGAAGTGCACCTCGTACCCCGCCTCCACGAAGTCGGCGGCCGCCGCGATGCGCTGCTCCACCGGGCTGGTCCGCAGGTCCAGCAGCCGGGAGTCCCGGGGCGGCATCACCGAGAAGCGCACCCGGGTACGGCCGCGCGGGTCGAGCAGCAGCAGATCGGGGTTGACGAACTTCGTAGCGAAGGAGGCCTTGGCCGTGGGCCAGGACGCGAACGCCCGCACCAGGTCGGCCGTGTTGTCGCTGACGAGGGCGTCCACCGAGCAGTCGCCGTTCTCGCCGATGTCGTAGACCCAGGCGGCCGGATCGCACTGGTTCGGCTCCGCCTTCGGCCCCTGCCGGGCGACGTGCCGGCCGAGGTGGGCGATGATCTGCCCGATGTTGGTGAAGACGGTGATCGGATTGGCGTAGCCCTTGCGGCGCGGTACGTAGCAGTACGCGCACGCCATCGCGCAGCCGTTCGACGCGCCGGGGGCGATCCAGTCCGCCGACCGTCCGTTGGGCCGCGTGACGAGGGTCTTCTTCTCGCCCAGGACGAGGACCTCGCTCTTGACGCGCACCCAGCGTTCGGCGTTGCCCTCGTTGCCGTGCAGCTCCGGGATCCGCCAGTGCGAGTCCACGTCGACGATCCGGGCGTCGGGGAAGCGGGCCAGGACCTCCCGCCCGCGCGGCGAGGCCGCGGCCGCGGGCTCGGCGTGGATCTCCCGTACGCAGAGCAGCCGGCGGGCGGCGGGGGAGTCGCGGAAGGAGGGCCCCACGGGCGGCCCCGGCCGCAGCTCCTCCAGCCCGAACAGCGCGTCGGCGCCGCCGTCGTCGGCGGAGGGCCTGCGGCGGGACCGGTCCACGCGTGCCCTCCCGGATCTCGAACCCGACGACCGGGTCCGCGCTCCGGTGTCCGCCCGGCGGCTGCCGGCAGCGCACCACCGTAGTCCCCGCCGGGCGGGGCCGGGCCCGGGTCCCGGCCCCGTCGGCCTCAGCGGCCCTGGAGGGACCTGACGTTGTCGCCGAAGCCCCAGCCCTTCGAGCCGTCCCAGTTGACCGACCAGGTCATCAGTCCCTTGAGTGAACCCCCGAAGGCGTTCCACGACTGGGACACCAGGCCCGGCGCCATGTGCCCCCCGCCGGCGCCCGGCTGGGCGGGCAGGCCGGGCACCTGCTTGTCGTACGGGACCTTGATCGTGGTGCCCTGGATGACGAGGCCGTTGTTCAGGCAGGTGGTCTGGGCGGTGAAGCCCTGCACGGTGCCGGCCTGGTACGAGTCACCGGAGCAGCCGTACATGCTGCCGTTGTAGTACTGCATGTTCAGCCACCACAGGCGCCCGTTGTCGGCGTACTTCTTGATGATCGGCAGGTAGGAGCCCCAGATCGACCCGTAGGTGACGCTCCCGCCGGTGACGTACGCGGTCTCGGGCGCCATGGTCAGCCCGAAGCCGGCGGGCATCTGGGCCAGTACCCCGTCGATGATGCGGATCAGGTTGGCCTGGGAGGCGGACAGCGTGTTGATGTTGCCGCTCCCGGACAGGCCGGTCTCGATGTCGATGTCGATCCCGTCGAAGTTGTACTTCTTGAGGATCGGGACGACCGTCGCCACGAAGCGGTCGGCCACGGCACTGGAGCTCAGGTCGATCCCGGCGGCGGCGCCGCCGATGGACATGAGGATGGTCGCCCCGGCGTCCTTGGCCCGGCACATCTCGGCGGGGGTGGCGACCTTGACGCCGCTGTCCATGCCGTCCTGCCACAGGACGGTGCCGTCGGAGAGGATGACCGGGAAGGCCGCGTTGATGACGTTGTAGCCGTGCGCGGCGATCCGGCTGTCCGTGATGGGGATCCAGCCCATGCCGGGGTGGACCCCGTTCGCGGCGCCGTCCCAGTTCTCCCAGTACCCCTGGAGCACCTTGCCCGAGGGCCTGGGCTTCGTCGGGCAGGTCTCGCCGGGCGGCGGGGTGGTCGGCGGGGTGGTCGGCGGGGGAGTCGTCGGCGGGGGAGTGGTCGGGGGCGGGGTCGTGGGCGGCGGGGTGGTGGGGGGCGGCGTCGTCGGGGGCGGTGTGGTGCCGCCGGGGCCGATGAGGGAGACGTCGTCGGCGTGGTAGGCGGGCTGGCCGTACCAGCCGTGCAGGTAGACCGTCACCGAGGTGGTGGACGGCCCGGTGGTGAACCCGACGCTGAGCGTCCCGTACGAGGGGCTGTTCGGCGTCCAGGTCGACGGGGTGCCGGTGATCCCGGTCCCGGTGGCGCCGAGGTAGACGTAACTGCCCTGCACGTAGGCGCTCAGCGTGTACGAGGAGTTGGGCCGGACGCTGACGGTCTGGGAGCACTGGGCGGTGTCCTGGCCGGTGGGCGCGGCCCTGAGCGCGGAGCTGCCGGAGCGGACCGGGGAGCCGACGGCCGTCCCGGAGCCGCCCGAACAGGTCCAGCCGGAGAGCCCGTTCTCGAAGCCGGGGTTGGCCACCAGGTTGTCGACGGCGTCGTCCGCGGTGGCGGCGCCCGCCGTGACGGCCCCGGCCACCGCCAGGCCCGCGGCGACGACGGCGGCGGCACTGACCCCGGCGAGGAACCGCCGCCCGGCGGCCGGCCGCCGGACTGCGCGGCCGGGGGCGTGCCCCCGGCCGGGATCCGGCGACGGCGGACGGGGGGTGCGCGGTGTGCGACGGAACATGCGGTGCTCCCTTCCCGCCGGAACGCCGCAGAAAGTAGCCATGGCCATGCCAGGCCGGTGGGGGGCGCGGCGCCCGGCTCCGGGTGAGGTGGGGACAGGTGGGGCTGTGCCGGTCCGGATCGTAGGAGCGCCGGGAGCGCCGGTCAATAGGTCTGGACCAATAACGTGAGCGGCCCTGGTGTCCGGTCCGCGGGCGTGACGGGCTCCCCGCGTACCGAGCGTCTGCGATCGGCGCCGTGCCCCGCGGTACGACGGCTCGTTCGCCCGTGAGAGGGTTGCCGTCATGACGGTTGGCGCGCCGCACAGCGAGGTCCTGCTCGAGACGAGTCGGCTGCTGCTCAGGCCTTGGCGGGTGGACGAGGCGGTCGTCCAGCGGGAACTGTGGACCGAACGTGATCCACGAGTGCCGCCGCACCGCCGCATCGACGCGGACGGACATCCCACGGTCGCGGAGCTCGAGGATTCGATCCGCACCCACACGGTGTGGTCGACCGGGTTGCTGGCGGTCGAGCGGAAGGCGTCCCGTGACGTCATCGGCTATTGCGGACTGGTCGACAGCGGGCGAGGGCCGGCAGGGGAACCGGAACTGGCATTCGAGCTGCTGCGCCGAACGTGGCGTCAGGGATACGCGACCGAGGCCTCGTCGGCGGTTCTGGACTGGGCGCGAGCGTCCGGGTACGAACGCCTGTGGGCCACCGTCTGGGACTGGAACACCGCTTCTCGCAGAGTGCTGGCCAAGGTCGGGTTCACGGAGACCGATCGGAAGGAAGTCGACGCGGTGCACGGGACCACCCTGTTCACCACGAGACGGCTCTGACGCGCCCGACGTCCGGCCGTGCGGCTCAGGAGCAGCCGCTCAGGCCAGCCGGAAGACCGGCCCCCTCGGCGTGAACGGGAGACCGGCGCCCTCGGGGAGCAGATAGGCGTGCTCCCGGCGGATGCGCAGGGTGTCGCACCAGCCGTCGGTGATCACCAGCAGCGGCGCCGCCGGCGGGAAGTCCTCGGCGCGCTGGAGCAGGTCGACGCCCGGCTGGAGCTCCGTGCCGCCCCGGCCGCGGACCCGCACCCGGCCCGCGATCTCGGCCGGCGGGAGGTAGCCCGCGTCGTACGCGGCCGCGTCGCAGAACACCACCCGCGCCGCCGGCACGTCCCGGGCCTCCGCGTACGAGGCGATCGCGCCCAGCGCCTTGCCGAGCAGCGCCGCGTTCATCGAACCGGAGGTGTCGAGCACCACCCCGAAGGTGCAGCGGGCGGCCTCCTCGGGCGGGAAGTACCGTCCCGCCCGCGGGATGTCCGGCGTCGAGGCCTGGCGGCGCGCCGGACGCGCGTAGGACCGTACGGCCTGCGGCCTCGGCACGTACGCGTCGAACCAGCGGGCGAGCCGGGCGTCCCACGGCACCGGCGGGTGGGCCAGGGCCCGGATCTCCTGGACGAGTCCCGCCGGCAGCAGGCCCCGCCCGCCCTGGACGTGCAGGTCGAAGCCCTGGACCAGACCCCGCCGGTAGAACTCGTCGAGATCCGCGTACGGACGCCCCGCGCCGTGCGCCAGGGGCTCGCCCAGGATGTCCCCGGCGCCCTTGCCGCGCAGGGTGGCCAGCCGCCGCATCCGGCGCAGGTCGGCCGCGATCCGGTCGTACACCTCCTCGACCGAGAGCCCGCGCAGCGCCGGGTCGTGCAGCAGCCCCTCGGGCATGCTGCCGATCCGCATCTCCACCAGCCAGTCGTTCACGACGAAGTCCGCCGCGACGTTGTGCAGGTACGGGTCGCGGCCGCCGCGGCGCTCACCGTGGCGCAGGGCGGCGTGCAGCATCTCGTGGGCCAGGATGAACCGCCACTCCTCGTCCTCGAAGGAGCGCAGCGGATTGACGTAGATCTCGCCGGCGGTGGCGCTGACGGCGGCGACCGCGATGTCCTGGGCACGGGCCAGTTCGGCGTCGGCGACGACGGTCAGGCCGGCGGCGAGCCCGCCGAGCAGCGAGTACGAGGACACGAACCAGTTCAGGGCCCGGTCCCAGGGGCGCTGCCGCACCCGCTCCCCGGTGGTCCGGTCGCGACGGCCGCCGGCCACGTCCATGGCTGCGGAGACGCTGCGGGTCAGGGCCGCGGCGAAGGCGGTCTGCCAGTCGGGGACGGCGGCGCCGTTCCAGGCCCGCCAGGGGGTCAGGACCTGGTCGGGGCCGCGCCCGGCGGTGCCGCAGTGCTCGTAGGCGGGCGGGATGCCGTCGCGGCGCCAGCGGGCGGCGAGTTCCTCCTCGTCGCCGCCCGGGTACTCGGCCGGCAGGTGGTCGGGGGCGCGGCCGATGGGGAAGGTCAGCAGGAAGCGGTTGACGACCACGCAGCGGGCGGCCAGATCGAAGGCGTCCGGCTGGGCCCGGTCCTCGTCCCCGGAGGCCGGGACGTGGCCGAAGCCGAGGTGCAGCAGGGCGTGCGCGATCGTCCAGGCCCACGCGCGGGGTTCGGCCCGCCGGGTGGGGTGGACGTGTACGACGCCGTTGGAGGTGACGGCGGCCAGGCCCCCGTCCGGGGCCTGCGGGCATCCGGTTTCGCGGCAGACCTTCCCGTCGAGGGCGCCGAGGGCCGGGTTCTGCTTGACCAGGGCCAGGCCCTCGGCGAAGGCCTGGGTGGCCGGGTCGGGCTTGCCGGCGGCCTGGGCGGCGGCCTTCGACCGGGCCCTTCCGCTCCGGCTCACCGGCGCGCCTCGACCAGCCGGGGCATGTCGCGGGCGGCCTCGATCAGGAACCACCCGGGCAGCACGGGCAGACCGTCGGCGTCGTCGGCGATGACGGTCTGGGCGACCTCGACGGAGATCTCGGCGAGCTGGACGAGCAGCGACTTGAAGCGGTACGCGTGCTGCCGCAGGGCGGGCGAGACGTGCTCCTTCTGCGCGGGCAGCTCCTTGAGCAGGCGGCCCCGGAAGGCGTCCGCGAGGTAGTAGAGCAGGTCGCGGTCCTGGACCCGGGCGGGCCAGGAGGCGTCGCCCTTCAGGATGGCCTCGATCCCGAAGGTGTGCCGGACGATCTTCGCGTAGCCGCAGAAGGAGACGGCGTGCGCCGGGGTGAGGGTGCCGTGCGCCACCACCTTGAGGGTCTGCTCGTCCAGCTCCGCGCCGAAGGAGTGCAGGGCGTCGGAGAGCATGTGCCAGGAGCGCGGGGTGGAGAAGGGCTCCTCGGTCTTGGGCGGCTGCGACCACAGGTGGTCGGGGCGCTCGGTGAGGTAGTCGGTGACCCACGGGTGGATCCCGTGCTCCCCGGCCCACACCAGCCAGTCCTGCGCGGACGCCTGGAGGTGGACGTGGGTGAGGCGGTTGACCAGGGCGGAGGCGATGGGCCGCGCGAGGGCGTTGTCCGTGGCCCGGTTGCCCGCGCCGATGACGATGGAGCCCGCGGGCAGTTCGTAGGAGCCGATCCGGCGGTCGAGGATCAGGGAGTAGAACGCCTTCTGGACGTCCGGGCCGGCGGCGTTGAGCTCGTCGAGGAACAGGCAGTACGGCTCGTCGCGGGCGATGGCCTCGGGCGGGCAGAACACCGAGCGGCCGTCGCGGATCTGGGGCACGCCGATCAGGTCCTCGGGGGCGAGCTGCGTGCCGAGGAGGCTCACGCACTCCAGGCCCAGCGAGTCGGCGAACTTCCTGACGAGCGAGGACTTCCCGATGCCGGGCGCCCCCCAGAGGAAGACGGGCCGCACGGTGGCGAGGCCGAGCAGCAGTTCGGGGATCTGGGCGGGAGTGACGGTGACGGCAGCCTGCACGGGCGCGGAGGTCCTTCGGGGCGGGGCGGTATGTGTCCGGCCAGTGTGGCCACACCGGACACCGCCCGGCATCCGGTTTTCCCCGCGGGCCGCGAACGCACCCCCGGCCCGGCACCCCCGGCCCCGCACCGCCCACCCCACGGCCCGGCAGAACGAAGGGAGTTGAAGTCCCACCACCATCCGCACTAACCTGGGCGACCGGCAACTTAGGTAAACCTAACCTAATCTAACTCTCATGGTGGTGATCGCATGACCAAGGAGAACGTGCGGCTGGGCACCGTGCAGGAAACCCTGCTCATCCCCCTCTACGGGCGCGCCCTCGACGCCCGGGCCCGCCGCCCGGTCCTGGGCGACACCGAGGCGGCGAGGATGGTCGAGCGCATCGACTACGACTTCGCGAAGTTCCGCGGCCCCTCGCTCGGCGGCTCCGTACTGCGCAGCGCGATCTTCGACGGATGGGTGCGCCGCTTCCTCACCGAACACCCCGACGGCACGGTCGTCGAACTCGGTGCCGGACTCGGCACCCGTTCGCACCGCCTCGACAACGGGCGGGCGCGCTGGTTCGACCTCGACCTGCCGGACACGGTGGAGCTCCGGCAACGGCTCCTGCCCGACGCCGGACCACGGACCACGACCCTCGCGGCCTCGGTCCTGGACACCGACTGGTTCGACCGGATCGCCGAGACCGGCGGCCCGTACCTCTTCGTCAGCGAGGCCGTCCTCCTCTACTTCGACGACGCACGGGTCCGCTCCGTCGTCCGCTCCCTGGCGGACCGCTTCCCCCGAGCCGCCCTCAGCTTCGACACCGCCGGCGCCGCCATGATGCGCAACCAGGACCGCAACCCGGTGTTCAAGGCCGTCGACGCCCGCATGACCTGGACCTGCGACGACCCCAAATCCCTGGAGGACTGGGGGCTGAGACTGCGCGAGAGCAGGACCTTCGCGACCCCGCAGCCGGAAGTGGCCCGGACCTGGCCGCGCCGCCACCGCCACGGCATGCCCCTGCTGGCACGCCTGCTCCCGCCCCTCGTCAACGCCTACCGGATGAACCTCTTCGACCTGGAGGCACCCCGATGACCACCCCGGCCCGCACCCTCGAATGGGTACCGCTCCCAGACGGCCGGCGGCTCTTCGCCACGGTCCTGCCCGGACCACGACCGGACGGCCCCACCGTCGTCTTCGAGGCCGGAGCCGGAGCCGGTCGCTCCTCCTGGGCCCTGGTCCAGCCGGCCGTCGCCCCCCACGCCAGGGCCGTCGCCTACGACCGCTCCGGCCTCGGGCGCAGCGCCCCCGACCCGGCCGACCGCACCCTGACCCACATGGCCGACGACCTCGGCGCCCTCCTCGACCACTTCGGCCCCGGCCCCTTCGTCCTCGTCGGACACAGCGCGGGAGGCCCCCTGGTCCGGCTCGCCGCCGCACGCCGCCCCGAACGCATCGCTGGCCTGGTCCTGGTGGACCCCACCGACGAAGCCGCCGACGTACTCTTCACCCGCCGCTTCCGCCGGACGGAACGCACGGCCCTCCTCCTCGGCACCGCCCTCGCCGCCCTCGGCCTCCTCCGCCCGCTGTTCCGCAGCCACCTCGCCCGCCTCCCCGACGAAGCCCGCCGGGACACGTCCCGCGAAGGCTTCACGACCACGGTCCTGCGCACCCAGCGCCACCAGGCCCGCACCTACCTCGACGAACTGGCCGCCTGGCGCGACGCACCCCCGGACACGGGCGACATCCCGGTCACCGTCATCTCCGGCGCCCTCCCCGGAGACGGCATGAACACCACCCTGCGCGCCAAGGCGAACACCTCCCACGCCCACCGCGCCGGCCAGTCCCCGAACGGCAGACACGTCACGGCAGCCGGATCCGGCCACTACGTCCCCCTGACCGAACCCGAAGTCGTCGTCCGCGAGGTCCTGACCCTCCTGCCCCCTCCACCGGCAGCGGCAGACACGGCGTGAACCGGACGGCCCCGTCTCGCCGCTCCCGCCCGCCGGGCAGGATGTGCGGATGGCGAAGAACGAGACGGAACTGCTGGCCCTGCTGCGCGAGCTCGACGACCCGGAGCGGCTGGAACGGCCGCTCCACTACGACCGGGAGGCGACCGGCCTCACGTTCAACGGCCTGGTGCGCCGACTCGAAGCGGACTTCGGTGCCTCGTGCGAGTCCCAGCGGGACACCGGGGACTCCAGCGAGTACGGGCGCGTCCACATACCCGCGGACGCGACGGTCTGCGGGACGCGGATCGTGGTCTGCGTGAGCAAGTTCGGCTCCCTCGCCGAGGTCTGCGCCGACAACCCGGGGGCCTTCCTCGGCACGGACGAGGCCCACGAGGAAGGGGCGCTTGACCTCGGCGACCTCGCCACCGTGGAACGGGCACTGGCCGACCTCGGCTACGTCAGCGTCCCCGAAGAACTCCTGGAGAGCGACTACGACGGTCCCAGCAGGCTGGAGCACTTCTCGGCCCAGCCCAGTTGGTGGACGCGGTTCTTCGGCACGGTCTGGTGATCCACCGCCCACGGCCCTCGACCGACCCCGGCGGGCCGGTCGGGGCCCAGGGGCGAACCCGCGGCAGGATCCCGAATGGCCGCCTGCGGGCGGTGCCGCCGAAGCGGCTCGCTGCGACCCGCGCCATCGGGCTCAGCGGCCGGGAACCGGGGTGCGCCACCGCAGACGCTCCCCCTGCGGCCCGAACATGATCAGGTACTCGACCGGTCCGCCGGGTCCGGCGTTCGCGACCCCGTGGGGGGTGTGGGTGTCGAACTCGGCCACCTCCCCGGCGCCCAGCAGGAGGTCCTGGTCGCCGAGCGCCAGCCACAGCCGCCCGTACAGGACGCACAGCCATTCGTACCCTTCATGGGCGACCTGCCGCGGTCGCGCCGGCGGCGCGTCGACGGCGGGCAGGACGTGCTTGTGGGCGTGCAGGCCCCCCACGTACCGGGTCAGCGGCAGCACGGCCTTGCCGTCGCCCGAAGGCTGCGGCACCGGTGTGCGCCGTCCGGCCGCCGCGGCGGGTGCGGTGCCGGCCAGCTCGTCCAGGGAGACGCCGTACGCCTTCGCGAGCTGCAGCAGCACCTCCAGGGTCGGCTTGCGCCTGCCGGTCTCGATCCGCGACAGCGTGCTCGGCGAGATGCCGGTCGCGCGGCTGACGCCGGTGAGCGTGGCGCCGTGCCGCTCGCGCGCGGTCCGCAGCCGGGGCCCCATGGCCGCCATCGTGTCGGCCATGGAGTCGTCCGCCACCGTCACCGTCGCCCGCTCCCTCCGTCCGTGCCGCCTTCACCGCCCATCCTGGCCAGTTTGCCAGGATGGCAAGACCGCTCGCGCCCCACGGACGCCGCACCACATGATCAGCGGGCAACCGCGGCCGCCCCTGAACAGAGGAGCAGAAATGCACCAGCCCGCGCCGTCCGCAGACCTGCGCCACCGCACCGTCGAGGCACCCGCCGGGCGCCTGCACCTGGTCGAACAGGGCACCGGACCGCTGGTCCTGCTCGTCCACGGATTCCCCGAGTCCTGGTACTCCTGGCGCCGCCAGCTCCCGGCCCTCGCGGCGGCGGGCTACCGGGCCGCGGCGCTCGACGTACGCGGCTACGGCCGCTCCTCCAAGCCCGACGCGACGGACGCCTACCGGATGCTCGACCTGGTGGAGGACAACGTCGCCCTGGTGCGCGCCCTGGGCGAGGAGAGGGCGGTGGTCGTCGGACACGACTGGGGCTCCGGCATCGCGGCGGCCTCCGCCCTGCTCCACCCCGAGGTGTTCCGCGCCGTCGGACTGCTGAGCGTCCCCTACACGCCGCCCGGCGGCCCCCGCCCCACCGACGTCTTCCGGCAGATGGGCGGCGACCAGGAGTTCTACGTCTCCTACTTCCAGGAGCCCGGCCGGGCCGAAGCGGAGATGGAGCCCGACATCCGGGGCTGGCTCGCAGGCTTCTACGCGGCCATGTCCGCCGACACCATGCCCGCCCGGGGCGAGCCCGACCCGCACTTCGTCGCCCGCGCCGGCGGCAGGCTGCGCGACCGTTTTCCCAGCGGCAAGCTGCCCGCCTGGCTGACCGAGGACGACCTCGACGTGTACGCCGGGGAGTTCGAGCGCACCGGCATGACCGGGCCCCTCAACCGCTACCGCAGCATGGACCGCGACTGGGAGGACCTCGCCCCGTACGGCGGAGCCCCGATCGAGCAGCCGTCCCTGTTCATCGGCGGAGCCCTGGACGCTTCCACCACCTGGATGGCCGACGCGATCGCCGCCCACCCGGCCACGCTCCCCGCCCTGGCCTCCACCCACATCCTCGACGGCTGCGGGCACTGGATCCAGCAGGAGCGCCCCGAGGAGGTCAACCGCCTGCTGACCGCCTGGCTCGACTCCCTCCCGGGCTGAGCCGGAGGCCGCCGGCCCCCCCCTGCTCGCCCACCCCGGAGAGGGGGACTTCACCCGGGCAGGCGCGGCGGAGTCCAGTCCGCGTGGCGCAGGACGGCCCGGACCGTCGCCTTCGAGGGGGCCAGCCGCAGGGCGGTGTTCCGTGCGGCGAGGGCCAGGGGGTGAGTGAGCTGCTGGCCCATCCGGCCGGCCTGCCGGGCCGCGCGCGAGACGGCCTGGGCGCGCGGCCGCCGGGCGGAGTCGTACCGGGCCAGCGCCGCCGGGAGGTCCGGCCCGGCGGCCAGCTCCGCGGCGAGGACGACCGCGTCCTCCAGGGCCTGGCAGGCGCCCTGCCCCAGGTGAGGGGTCATGGCATGGGCGGCGTCGCCGAGCAGCGCCGTCCGCCCCGCCACGAACGACGGCAGGGGCACGGCCAGTTCGTGGACGTCGTGGTGGAGCACGTCCTCGGGGCGGGTCGCGGCCAGCAGCTGGGGAACGGGCCGGTGCCAGGAGGCGAAGCGGCGCCGGAGCACGGCCAGCGGGTCGGCGTGCCGCAGTCCGGCCGGCGCGTTGAGGACGGCGTGCCACTCCGCCCGTCCGTCGGCGAGGCGGATGTGCCCGAACTCGCTCCCCGGTCCCCAGGTCAGCGCGAAGTCGGTTCCGGGGTCCACCGGTTCGGCGGTGACGGCGCGCAGCGCGGTCGAGCCGCTGTACGCCGTCCCGGGGTGGCCGGGGAAGAGCGCGGTCCGGATCCGGCTGTGCAGGCCGTCGGCGGCCACGACCAGGTCGGCGTCCAGCCCGCCCGTCCGGTCCCGGGCGTGGAGCTCCTCGAAGGTCACCTCCTTGCCGTGCACCAGCCGGTCCGCGGGCAGGGCCGCCCGCAGCAGGCGGTGCAGTGCGGACCGGTGGATGCCGGTCACCGGGTCGCCCAGGGCCCGTTCCAGTGCGGCACCGTCCATCCGGGAGAGCCACCGCCCGTCAGGGGTGCGGGTGCCGCCCGTGTACTGGGGCCGCGCGGCCCCCCGTACCGCCTCGCCCACCCCCAGCGCGTCCAGGGCCCGAAGGCCGTTGGCCGCCAGCGAGATCGCCGCTACCGCGTCCTCGTGGACGGCGGCCCGCTCGTGGACGGTGACGTCCCAGCCCGTGCGGTGCAGCGCGATCGCCGCCGCGAGCCCGCCGATGCCCCCGCCGACCACCAAGACCCTCCCGGCCGGCAGGCCCCCCATCTCCGTCCCTTGCGAACTCACACCCATCCCCCTTCTACAGCTGTAGAAAAACCTGGGGCGCAGCATACGCCTGACTCTCTACAGGTGTAGAAAGAGGGGGTGAGGGAAGAACGACGAACCGTCCTGGCCGACGCGGCCATCGAGGTGCTCGCCGACGCCGGAATGCGAGGCCTGACCCACCGCGCCGTGGACCGCGCGGCCGCGCTCCCGGACGGCACCACCTCCGCGTACTTCCGGACCCGTGCCGCCCTGCTGACGGCGCTCGTCCGCCGCCTCGTCGCCCGCGACCAGGCGGAACTCCAGGCCGCGGGGGAGGCGACACCCGCACCGCTCACCCCCGCCGAACTGGTCGAGGGACTCGACGCCCTGAACCGGCGCCGGCTGACCGGCGAGGGGCGGCGCCGCTCCCTCGCCCGATACGCCTGCGCGGTGGAGAGCGTCCGGGACCCGGAACTGCGCGAGATCCTCGTCCCCCGGGACAACGCCGGCAGCGAGGCGGTACGGGCCTTCCTGGCCTCCCACGGCGTCACCGACCCCGACGCCCGCACCAGGACCCTGCTGGCCTGCGTGGACGGCCTCCTCCTGGACCACCTGCTGAACGGCACCACCCCTTCCCGGGACGCCCTGGAGGGCCTGGTGGCCGCCGCCCTCCGCTGAGCAGGCGGCGGTGCCCGGCAGGCGCCGGGACCTTCCCGCCCCGGTGGACCGGCACGTATCCGTCGGCGCGCGTCAGCGGTCCCGGCGGTTGCGGCGTCCGGCGCCGGGGAATCATCGTCGCCGGGCGGCACGCGATGTCGCGCCACGGGCGACGCACAGGGGGGCCACGTGCGACTGCAGATATCGATCGACGAGGAACCGGACGGCGCGACGGCGTCCCTCTACCGCGAACTCAAGGAAGCGGAGGACCTGCCCGACGACGCCAAGCTCGCCCTGCTGCCGGCCAAGGGGCAACCCGGCGACATGGGAGCCGACGTCATCATCGAGCTCGTATCCGCCGCCGCCGGCACCGCGTCCTTCGTCGTACAGGGTGTGACGGCCTGGCGCGGGCGGCGCCGCAGGGCGCCCGGGGTCCGGATCGAGGCCGACGGTGTCACCGTGGTCATCGACGACCGGAACGCCGACCCCGCCCGTATCGCCGACCTGACCGCCAGACTGCGACGAGCTGAACCGGAACCGGACCCGGACCCGGACGGCGGCGGGCAGGAGCCCGCCTGATGCCACTGCGACTGTCGGATCCGCAGCGGTCCCGCGCCGTCCTGATCGGCGTCGACACGTTCGAACACCTCGACCACATCCCCGCCGTCAGGAACAACCTGGTCGGCATGCGGGACGCCCTGGCAGACCCACACACCTGGGGGCTGCCGCAGGAGCACATCACCACGGTCGCGCAGCCCATGGAAGCCCGCACCGTGGTGGATGCCGTCGAAGACGCGTACGCCCGTGCCGAAGACACCCTCCTGCTCTACTACGCCGGACACGGACTCACCGACGGAGAGTTCTCGGACGATCTCCTCCTCGCTCTCCCCCACACCCGCGAGAACCGGCCGGACACGGCCCTGCGCTACGAGGACATCCGCCGGGCGCTCAAGAGGGACAGGACCGCGAAGGAGACGAAGCGCCTGGTGGTCGTCCTCGACTGCTGCTACGCCGCACGGGCGCTGCGCGGTGCCATGTCCGCCGGCCAGGAACTGGCCGACCTGGCGGACACCGTGCTCGACGAACACTCGGCGAACGGCCAGGGGCGTTGTGTCCTGGCGGCAGCGGCGCGTACGGCGCTCGCCCCCGTGGACGCCACCTTCACCCTGTTCACCGGGGAACTGCTGGAGGTGCTCACCCGGGGGATCCCGCACGCACCCGCCCTCCTGGACATGGGGCGGGTCTACCGCGAGCTGCGCAGACGGCTGGCCGCCCGTTCCGGGCCCCTGCCCGAACTCGGGAGCAGGGGCGATCCCGCCTCGATCTGCATCGTCGGGAACCGCTCCGCCGACAAGATCCCGGCCGAACCGGTCGTCCGGGCAGAGCCCTCACCTTCACCCGAGACCACGCCTTCGCCGGAGGCATCGGGGACGCACGGGGTGCCCGCCTCGATCGCCGCGCTCGTACGGGCCTACCTGTACGAGCAGCCGAAGGAGGGGGGCCTCTACGTGGCGCGGGAAGGCCACTTCGAAGACCGCCCCGTGCAGCAGGCCAGAAGACTGTTCCGGTTCGCGCCGTTCGAGACCCTCCTGGCCGTCTGGCAGTACGGCACGGTCATCCCCGTCCTGACCAGGTCGCCCAAGGCGCTGGCGATCACGAGCCACGGCATCCGGATGCCGTGGGACGGCAGCGAGCAGTTCTTCGTCCCCTACGAGGAGTTCAAGGACTGCAGGTTCTCCTCCTCGTCGTACGAGGCATGGGTCGAAGCGGACGGCTTCCACCGCCGGGAGACCTTCCACTGGCTCCAGGTCGCGACGCCGCAACGCCGGTGGTCCTCGCCGGAGCTGATGTCGAGCTCGCCGAAGGCGATGGCCGCCCGCCTCAACCACATCAAGCACCTGGCCACCTCATAGGGACCGGTGCACGCGCCCGCCGACGAGCTCGGAAAGCATCAGGCCAGACCCCCGGCCCCAGCACCACGCTCCCTCGCCCGGCCCGAAGCCACACGGCTCCACGCCGTCCCGGGCCCGACGCGCGACCGTCCCGGCGGCACACGACATCACCGGACGGGCCGGGCCGGTCCTACCGGTCACCGCCATGGGCGGCCCAGCCACCTTGCCGCACACCTGGCCCGCCTGGGCGGGAACACCGTCTGGAAGGACGCCCCGGCCGCGGGTCAGTCCCACCAGAGCACGACGAGCAGGTGGCGCTCGGCCGCTTCCGTGTAGAAATCGCGCAACGCGTTGAAGTGCCCCAGCAAGTAGGGCCTCAGCCCGCCGGTGATGGAGCCGCCCGCCAGGCCGATCGAGGACTCGGCCTCACGCTCGTCCGCCGGCAGGGCGGCGAGGAGGAGGGGCATGTCGATCTGGCCGAGGAGTGCGGAGACGCGTGCCACCCCAGAGACACCCAGGCCGGTGGGGGCGGACCCGAAGGGGGCTATGGAGTGCGGGTAAGCGTAGAGGAAGCCCAGGTCAAGACAACGGTCACCGTCGGTCGCCCGGTGCAGGGCATCGAGATGGAGGCCGTCCAGTCCGGCCACCTCGCCGACACGCTCCAGCAACGCCGGCGCCCAGTCCAGGTCCAGCACATCGCACGCCGGCGGATCCCAGCGGGGATCGCCGTCCGGTGATGCGGCGGCGGACTGACGGCAGGCGGCGAGATATTCCTCGGGAATGCGGGCGAGCTGTTGGGTAACGGCCATGACGCCAGTATCCGAGCCGCGTCCACCGGTTTTCGGGCTGCGACTCGGAGGCGCCCACGGTACGTACCACCCGGCCGGCCCCTGGTGGACCAACACCCGTCAAACGGCTTCCCGGCCGGGACCTCACCACAACCCGGCGGACGATCAACCGAGCCCCGTCAGCGGCACGAGCACCGGTCGAACGAAGCATCGCGCGACTCACGTCCCGGCAGATCCTTCGCAGGCATCCGGTCGGGAACCGTCTCACGACCAGACGAGCCGGCCTTCGGTGAACCGGCAGACCGGCGAGCTTCCCTCGGCGATCCTCGTCAGCGTCTCCGCCACGGAGTCGAAGTACTGGGCCATCGACTCGTACTCGCCCGTGACCGTGATCTCCCCCACGAACCACCTGCCGACGCGCCCGTCCCGCACATCGATGAACTTTCCCCTCCAGCCGTCCTGGTCCGACAGGAACGGGATCCACTCGTTGCGCCAGAACGGGTGGTCCGGCTGGTCCGGAGGGTCGAAACCGCAGGACGTGGAGCGGTTCGCGTGAAGCCTCTCCATCGCCCGGATACCCAGGAAGAAGCTTCCCTCGTCGGGGAACCCGTCGAAGCCGCAGCACGTCACGTCGTCGTCGAGATCTTCCTCCGGCAGATCCAGATTGTTCTGCAGCAGCCAGGTCCGCAGGTCCTCGTGCAGGGAGGTCCCCATCCGCTCTTCGGCTGCCGCGAGCATCTGCTCCGTAGCGGGCCCCGGCAGATCCGCGTGATCGGCCGGCGCGTGCTCCCGAAGAAGACTCATCACACGCGACCAACTCTCAGCCACACCCATCGCCCTCTGCCCTCTGCCCTCTCTGCAGGGATGGCTCCTTCCGGCCGCGCCACTGCGGAGGTTGGGAAACACCGGCCGGAGAACCTTGCGGGGATGGTACTTCGAGCATGCGTTCCATCCCTCCCCGCGTTCGTCTCCCGCCCCGAGGCACAGGGTCGGCCCCTCAGCGAAGTGCCCACCCACGATCACAGCCGCTCCCGGCGTCCCCAGTACGACCGCTACTCCACCAACCACCAGGTCGGCATCGACGCGGACCCCCGCCGGTCGTAGCCGTCTGCCGACTGCTGCCCGGAAGCAGCAACGACCACAAGGCCCCGGGGAGTCCGGCGCGAGGGCCGCTGGAAAGGCGACGGCCTCCACCACGCCGTCTGCTCGACGATGCGCGCGGAGCGTTCCTCGTACGTCGGCCGGTGTCCTCAGCCGCCGGACAGCCGAAGGGTCCACGCGCCGAGTGCCGTGACGTCGAGGTAGTACGGGCCGGGCCCGTGCAGGCGGCTGGTGGCGGTGGAGCGGTGGTCGCCGACCGCGTTGAAGGGCAGGTCCACCAGGCCGCCGTCGGCGTCGAGGACATGCACGACGAAGTGGCCCGCACCGGTGTGGGAGCCCTCGGCGCGCAGGGTCCCGGTGGCGGTGAACGGCCCTGCGAGCCGGTCCCCGCGCCCTGCGTACGCCTGCGGCAGGGCGGCGGGGGCGCCGCCGGGCGGCGGACCGAGCCGTACGGTCCACGCGGAGTCGGCGTCCACCTTCAGGTAGTGGGCCCCCGGCGGGAGCGTGGCGGCGCGGGTGCCCTCGTACGGGCCGAAGGCGATCACGGGAACCGCCTTGGCGCGGCCCCCGGCGTCGAGGACGGTGACGGTGAAGGCGAGGCGGCAGGCGGGGCAGGAGGCGGTGACGAGGGCGAGGCCCCCGGGCGTGGTGAAGTTCCCGGTGGACTGGTGCCCGGTCCCGGAGAACTCGGCCGCCACGGCCCCCGGGGTCCGGCCGGGTGCCTGCGGGGTGCCGGTGGCCGGGGTCGGCGGCGGTGCGGGGGAGCGGCCCGCCGTGGCGGGCGTGGCGGCTCCGGGAGGGTCGGGGGAGGCAGCCCGGTCCGGGCCCCCGCCCGTACGCGACAGCAGCAGGCCAGTCACGGCCAGCGCGGACAGCACGGCGAGGGCTCCCAGGAGCAGGGCCCACGGACGTCCGCGGAGCCCGCCCCGCTGCGGTGGGCGGTCCGGGTCCGGGCCGGGGCCGGGCTCCCGGTCCGGGTGCTGCAAGGGTCCCCGCGGGGGGCCGGAGGGGCGGTCCATGAACCCACGATGCGCCGTCCCGCGCCGCCCGCAACCGGGGCGGCGGTGCCACGGCCGGCCCCGGACGCGCGGAAGGGCCCCGGACACGGCAACAAGGGGGAAGCCGCGCCGGATACGGGCAGACCCGGCACCGACACCACGGGCCACCCCGCACGCTCAACGGCTGCCCGGCCCTCGGCGGCCCCGGGGCCAGACCGCGGGACCGTGGCCGTGGCCGTGGCCAAAAGCGCAGGGGCCTCGCGGCCGGAGTGTTGCACGGATGTGAAGTCGTCACCGCTGAACGGACGCGAATGTGTCAAGTGCGGGGATCGTGTCGTGATTTCTCCATGGAAAAGGTGCGTAATGAAGCGCGAATAAGACCGGAGTTGCTCATTCCGTGAGATTCCTTTGAGTCATTCCCTGGCGACAAACCTGCTGGCACGGCCCAGATTGCGAACCGTAACTTGGCGCACTGTTCCCCCTGCGGAACCCGATCAAGGGATGCGGAGTAGAGCAATGGCTGGGAAAACCCTGCGGCAGATGAAGAACCTCTCCCTCGGACGCTCGGACGCCGACGCACTGGCCGACCGGATCAACGCGACGGACAAGGCATTCCCGCAGGCCGACGAGACCCTGCACGGCCTGTTCCTCGCCCGGGCGGCCAGGAACCCGGCCCGCACCGCCGTCGTCTACGACGGCGGCGAGATCGACTACGCCGGACTGGCCGCACGGGCCACCGTCCTCGCCGCCCGTCTCCGAGCGCGCGGACTGGAGCCCGGCGAGCCGGTCGCCATCGCGATGGAGAAGAGCTGGCGCCAGGTCGTCGCCGTCCTCGCCGTCCTCCAGGCCGGCGGTGTCTTCGTGCCCGTCGACCCCTCGGTGCCCGCCGACCGGCTGCGGCACATCCTCGGCCACGCCACCGCACGCCGGGCGCTGACCCGGCCCGGGCTGGAGGACGCCGGACACGGCGGCCTGGCCTGGCCCGAGGACGTGGAGGTGCTGACCGTCGACGAAGAGGCTCCGGAGCCCGGGGACCTGCCCGCCGCCGAGGCCGCCGCCCCCAGCGTGACCCGGCAGCCGGACGACCTCGCCTACGTCATCTACACCTCGGGCTCCACCGGCGAGCCCAAGGGCGTGATGATCAGCCACCGCGGCGCCGTCAACACGGTCCTCGACATCAACGACCGGTTCGGGATCGGTCCGGAGGACCGCGTCCTGGCGCTCTCCTCCCTCAGCTTCGACCTCGCCGTCTACGACGTCTTCGGTGCCCTGGCCGTCGGCGCGGCCGTCGTGATGCCCGAGCACACCCCCGTGCCCGACCCGGACCACTGGGCCCGGGTCGTCCGCGACCGGCACGTGACCGTCTGGAACTCCGTGCCCGCCCTGATGGAACTGGTCACCGCCGCGGCGGCCCCGGGCGACCTGGCCTCCCTGCGCCTGGTCCTGCTCAGCGGGGACTGGATCCGGGTGGGCCTGCCCGCCGACCTCGCCGAAACCTGCCCGAAGGCCCGGGTCATCAGCCTCGGAGGCGCCACCGAGGCGTCCATCTGGTCGATCCTGCACCCGATCGAGCAGGTCGACACCTCCCGCCCGAGCATCCCCTACGGCCGCCCCATGGCCAACCAGCGCTTCCACGTGCTCGACGCGGCCATGGAACGCTGCCCCCTCGGCGTCGCGGGCAGCCTGTGGATCGCCGGCACCGGCGTGGCCCTCGGCTACTGGCGCGATGCGGAACGGACCGCCCACAGCTTCGTCGTCCACCCCCGCACCGGCGAACGCCTCTACCGCACCGGCGACCGGGGCCGCCTCCTGCCCGACGGCGACATCGAGTTCCTCGGCCGCGACGACTTCCAGGTCAAGGTCCAGGGCTTCCGCATCGAACTCGGCGAGATCGAGGCCGTGCTGCGCCGGTTCCCCGGCGTCGAGGACGCCGTGGCCGTGGCCGACAAGGACGCCACCGGCGCCGCCCGCCTGGTTGCCTTCGTACGCACGGACGGCGAGCCGGACCTCGGCGCCCTGCGCACCTTCGCGGCCGGCCGGCTGCCCGCCTACATGCTGCCCGCGGACCTGGTCCGGCTGGAGTCCTGGCCGCTCACCGCCAACGGCAAGGTGGACCGGACGGCCCTGCCGATACCCCGGCCGGCCGGTCGGACCGAGGACTCCCCGGAGCCCGAGGGCGCCCTCCAACTGCTCCTGGTCGAACTGTGGGCGGAGATCCTGGAGACCGACGCGGTCGGGGTGCGGGACGACTTCTTCCAGCTGGGCGGGCACTCGCTGCGGGCCACCCGCCTCGTCACCGCCTTCAACAGCCTCTTCGGCACCGAGGTCCCGGTGCGCGCCGTCTTCGAGGCGGGCACCGTCGAGGCGTTCTGCGCGTGGCTGGAGCAGGCGCCGGACATCGACCGGGCCGCCCTCGAACGCGAGGCGGAGGCCGTACTGGCCGCAGACCCCGATGCCGATGCCGGTGCCGGTGCCGAGCCCGGCAGTGGCGTCGACGCGGCCGTCGACGGCGTACACGCGTGAGCCGCCCGGACATGAGCGAGACCGCCCCCGCCCCGGCTGCGGACACCCCCGCCCCGGCCGCCGGTGCCCGTCGTTCCCTGCTGCGCGCCGCGCTGCGCCGGACGCAGGCCACTCGGGCCCAGGCCCCCCAGGGCCCGGGCCGGCCTGCCGCCGACCGGTCCGTACCCTCACCCGGCCAGCGCCGGCTGTGGTTCCTGGAGCAGTTGGTCCCCGGCAACACCGCCTACAACGCGCCCTTCGCCTACCGGCTGCACGGCCCCCTCGACCTCCCCGCCCTCGGCACGGCCTTCGGCGAGCTCCTGCGCCGCCACGAGGTACTGCGCAGCAACTTCACCGAAGCCGACGGGGTTCCCCGTACGGTGGTGCGCCCCTTAGAGCCGCTGCTGCTGGAAGCGGAGGAGCTCGCCGGGCCCGCCGCCGGTGCCGCCCCCGGACCGGGGGCCGAGGCCCGCTGGCTGGAGGAGTGCGTCCGGCAGCCCTTCGACCTCGCCCGCGACCCGCTGCTGCGGGTCCGGGTGGCCCGTACCGGGCCCGCGGAGCACCTCCTCTCCCTCGTCGTCCACCACACCGTCTTCGACGGCTGGTCCCAGGATGTGCTGCTGAGGGAGATTCGTGCCGGGTACGGGGCGGCCGTGGCCGGTGAGCGCCCGGACCTGCCCGAACTGCCCCTCCAGTACGCCGATGTGGCGGTCCGCACCGACCCGGCCGCCGAAGCGCGGGACCTCGCCCACTGGCGGGGCGTACTGGCCGGCGTCCCCGGCCCGCTGGAGCTGCCCACCGACTTCCCCCGGCCCACCGCCCCTTCGCTGCGCGGCGGCAGCGTCCGCTTCGCCGTGGCCGCCGACACCGCCCGCCGGCTGCGCGCCCTCGCCGAGGAACGGCACGCCACCCTGTTCATGACCCTGGTGGGAGCCTTCCAGACGCTGCTCGGCCGGTACGCCGGGCGCCGCGACGTGGTCATCGGCACCCCCATGGCCGGGCGGAGCGGCCCGGCCGCCGAGTCCCTCGTGGGCTTCTTCGTCAACACCGTGCCGCTCCGCGCCGACGTGGGCGGTGACCTGCCCTTCCGGGCCCTGGTCGACCGCTGCCGGGACATGACCCTGGCCGCCTACGAACACCAGCACCTTCCCTACGAGCGGCTGGTGGAGGACCTGTCCGGCGGCAGCCGCAGCGGCGGGCACGACGCCCTGGTGCGGGCCATGTTCCAGATCGACACGCCTGCCGGACCCTTCCACTGCGGGGGCGTGCGCTGGGAGGCCCTCGACGTCATCAACGGCTCGGCCGCCTTCGACCTCGCCCTGTCCGTGGAGGACCGGCCCGACGGCGGCCTCGGCGGCGAACTCCGCTACGCTGCTGAGCTGTTCAGCCGTGAGACCGCCGAACGGATGGCCGCCCACCTGTGCGTGCTGCTGGACGCGGTGGCCGCCGACCCGGACCGGCCCGCCTGGCGGGTACCCCTGTGGACCCCCGCCGAGCACGCCTTGGTGGCCGCCGCGAACGCCACCGCCGTTCCCCTCGCCGGGGCACCCGCCACCCTCCACGAGGCCGTCGCCGCGCAGGCCGCCCGTACCCCGGAGGCCGTCGCCGTCGAGGACTCCGGCAGTCGGCTCTCCTACCGCCTGCTGGACACCCGCGCCAACGCCCTGGCCCACCGGCTGCGCGCGCACGGCGCCACGCCCGAAACCCTGGTCGGCGTGTGCCTGGAGCGGTCCGCGGACCTGGTGGTCGCCCTGCTCGCGGTACTCAAGGCCGGTGCGGCCTTCGTGCCGCTGGACCCCGACTACCCGGCCGAACGGCTGCGCCACATGGCCTCCGACGCCGCTCCCGCAGTCGTGCTGACCAGCCGCGACCTCGCCGACGGGCCGCTGGGTGCGGCCCTGTCCGGCGCGGCCTGCCGGCCGGCCCTGTGCCTGGTCGACGCCGTCACCGCGGACGCCCCAGCCGTTACGGACGCCCCGCCCGCGACGGGAGTCGGCCCCGACCACCTCGCGTACGTCATGTACACCTCGGGCTCCACGGGACGGCCCAAGGGCGCGATGAACACCCACCGGGCCGCCCTCAACCACACGCTCTGGATGGCGGACGCGCTGGGCGCCGAGGCCACCGCCTCCGTCCTGCACAAGACCCCGCTGGGCTTCGACCCCTGCCTGTGGGAGATCTTCGTCCCCCTGGTCACCGGCGCCCGCTGTGTGATCGCCCGCCCCGGCGGCCACCGGGACCCCCGCTACCTCGCCGGGCTGATCAGCTCCGCCGAGGTCACCTCCGCCGACTTCGTCCCCTCCATGCTCCAGGCGTTCCTCGACAGCGAGGGCCCCGAGGCCCTGGCCGGGCTCCGCGCCGTGGTCTGCGGCGGCGAGGCCCTGCCGGCCGCCCTCCAGGACCGGCTGCTCGGCTCCTTCGACGGCGCGCTGTTCAACATGTACGGCCCGACCGAGGCCGCCGTCACCAGCACCTGGTCCCGCTGCCGCGCGGGGGAGGCCCCGCACATCGGCCGGCCCGTGTGGAACACCACCGCCCATGTCCTCTCCCCGGACGGCGACCCCGTCGGCTTCGGCCTGCCCGGCGAACTCTGTCTCGGCGGCACGGCCGTCGGCCGCGGCTACCTCGGCCGGCCGGCGCTCACCGCCGACCGGTTCCAGCCCGATCCCGGCGACCCCGCCTCCCGGCTCTACCGCACCGGCGACCTGGTCCGCTGGGCCGCCGACGGACGGCTGGAATACCTCGGGCGCACCGACCACCAGGTGAAGATCGGCGGCCAACGCATCGAACCCGGAGAGATCGAGGCGGCCCTGCTGGAACACCCGTCCGTACGCGAGGCCGTGGTCGGCACCTTCACCGACCCCTCGGGCACCGTCAAGCTCGTAGCCCACCTCACCACCGCCGGTGCTCCGGCCGGTGCCCCCCTCGGCACCGGCGACGACGCCGCCACCGCCGTGCTCCGTGACCACCTCGGCCGACGCCTCCCGCACGGCTGGATACCGCACCACTTCCTCGTACTGGACGCCCTGCCGCTCACTCCCAGCGGCAAGCTGGACCGCAAGGCACTGCCCGTCCCCCTCCCCGGGGACCGGCCCGCCGCCGGCCCGGCCGGCCCCGCCCCCGGCACCCCGGCCGAGCGCCGGATGGCCGAGATCTGGTCGGAGGTGCTCGGCGTCGCCGAACCCGGCGTCCACGACGACTTCTTCGCCCTGGGCGGCCACTCGCTCCAGATCATCCGGCTGATGGTCCGGATCGAGCAGGCCACCGGCGTACGGCTCTCCGTGCAGAGCCTCTTCGACCACCCCACCATCGCCCGGCTCACCGAACGCGTGGCCGAAGCCGGCGCCGCGGACGCCGGCGCGGCCCGCTCCCGGCCCGCCCCCGCCCCCCGTCCCGCCGACGACGGTCACGGCCCCGTCCCGCTCTCCCACGGACAGCGCCAGCTGTGGTTCGTCGACCGGATGAAGCCCGGCGGCACCGCGTACAACGTGCAGGAGGTGCTGGCCCTGCCGGGGGACGTGGACGCCGGACGGCTGGCCGGCGCCCTCTCCGCGCTGGTGCGCCGGCACCAGGTGCTGCGCACCGTCTTCGAGGAGGAACTCGGCGAGCCGGTCCTGCGGGTGCTGCCCGCCGCGCCCGTCCCGCTGCCGGTCACCGAAGCCGCCCGGCACGCGGGAACGGACCCCACGGGGCTGCTGCGCGCCGTCGCCGACGACGAGGCCCGCATTCCCTTCGACCTATCCACCGGCCCGCTGCTGAGGGCCCGGCTGCTGCGCCTGACCCCCGAGAGGTCCGCCCTCGTCCTCACCCTCCACCACATCGTCACCGACGGCTGGTCGATGGACCTGATGGTGGACGAGCTCACCGAACTCCACCACGGCACCGAACTGCCCGAACCCCCGCTCCAGTACCCCGACTACGCGGCCTGGCAGCGGGAGCTGCTCGCCGGACCGCTGCGGGAGGAGCAACTGGCCTTCTGGCGCCGGACCCTGGCCGGCGCCCCGCCCACCCTCGACCTGCCCACCGACCTCGTCCGGCCCGCCGTGCCCAGCGGAGCGGGCGGCGTCCTCCGCTTCACCGTGGACGCCGCGCTGACCGACCGGCTCCGCGAGACCGGCCGGCAGCACGGAGCCACCCTGCACATGGTGCTGCTCGCCGCGTTCGCCCAGCTCCTCGCCCGGCACAGCGGCCGCACCGACATCGTGGTCGGTACCCCCGTCGGGGGCCGCACCGCCCCGGGACTGGAGCGGATACCCGGCTACTTCGTCAACACCGTCGCCCTGCGCACCGACCTGTCCGGCGACCCCGACTTCCCCGAGGCGCTCCGGCGGGTACGGGCCACGGCCCTGGCCGCCTACGCACACCAGGACGTCCCCTTCGAACAGGTGGTCGCCGACCTCCACCCGGTCCGCGACCCCGCCCACCACCCCGTCTACCAGGTGGTGTTCGAGCTCAACAGCGCCCGTCCGGCCGCCTCCCGGCCCTGGGCGCGTCCCCTCCCGGTCGGCGTGTCCAACGACACCGCCAAGTTCGACCTCACCCTCTTCGCCACCGAGTCCGGCGACGCCCTGGACTGCGGGCTGCGTTACTCCACCGACGTGTTCTCGGCGGAGGCCGCCGCCCTGCTGCGCGACCACTGGAACGCGCTGCTGACCGCGGCGGCCACCGCGCCGGCCACTCCCACCGGCGCCGTCCCCCTGGACGGCGCGGCCCGACGCGCCCTGCTGGCCGCCGTCAACGACACCGCCGTGAACGACCCCGCCGTCAACGGCACCGCCGTGAACGACCCCGCCGCCGACGACCCCGCCGTGAACGACACGGCCACCGACACCGTCGTCAAGGAGACCCAGGACCTGCCCGCCCACCTGCTGGTACGCCGCCGAGCCCGGACCCACCCGGACGCCGTCGCCGTCGAGTGCGCCGGCGAGACCCTCACCTACGCCCGCCTCGACGAGCGCGTCAACCGCCTCGCCCACCGGCTGGCCGCGGCCGGAGCCGGCCCCGAGAACCTCGTCGGCGTCATGCTGCCGCGCGGGCTCGACCTCGTGGTGACCCTGCTCGCCGTGTGGAACACCGGCGCCGGATTCGTCCCCCTCGACCCGGAACTCCCCGCCGCCCGCCTGGACGCCGCCGTCACCGGCTGCCGGCCCGTGCTGCTGGTCACCGCCGCGGGGACCACCGCCCCGGCCGGCCCGCCGGCCCTGCGGCTCGTACCCGACGGGCACGGGGACGCGGCGGGGCCCGACACCCCGCTCGACGTCACCGTCGCCCCCGACAACCGCGCCTACGTGGTGCACACCTCCGGCTCCACCGGCACCCCCAAGGGCATCGAGGGCACTCACCGCGGGGTCGCCAACTACTTCGCCGACCTCACCGGACGGGGCTGCACCGCCCCCGGCGACCGGGTCGCCGCACTGACCACCATCTCCTTCGACGCCTTCCTGCGCGACCTGCTCCACCCGCTCACCGCCGGCGCCCACGTGGTGATCGTGCCCGACGGCGGCAGCGACCTGCGCGCCCTCGCCCGGATCCTCCAGGAGCGGCGGATCCAGGTACTGCCCGCCCTTGTCCCCTCCCTGCTGCGGGCGCTGACCGACGAGCTCACCGAGAGCGGACGGACCCTCCCGCACCTGCGGACCGTCCAGGTGAGCGGCGAACCCCTGCACCCGGAGGACGCCGCCCGGCTGGCCGCGGCCGCCCCCGCCGCCCGGCTGGTCAACATGTACGGCCCCAGCGAGACCACCATGACCGCCACCCGCCATCCGCTGCCCCCGGCCCCGCTGCCCCCGCAGCGGCGCATCCCCGTAGGCACGCCCATCCGCAACACGGTGATCGAGGTGCTCGACGAACGGATGCGACCGGTACCCACCGGCGTACCGGGCCGCGTCCACATCGGCGGCGCCGGCCTGGCCCGCGGCTACCTGGGCAACCCCGCCCTCACCGCCTCCGTGTTCGTCCCCGACCCGGCCCGCCCCGGACGCAGGCTGTACGACACCGGAGACCTCGGCCGGTTCCTCCCGGACGGCACCCTGCAGTACCTCGGCCGCACCGACCACCAGCTCAAGATCAACGGAGTGCGGATCGACCCCTCCGAAGTGGCCGTCTGCATCGCCGGCCACCCGGGGGTCGCCGAGGCCGCCGTCACCGGCCACCGGTCCGGCGGCACCCGGCAGGTCCTCGTCGGCTACCTGGTCACCGTGGAAGGGCAGCCCGCCCCGACCGCCAAGGAGCTCCGCGCCCACCTCGCCGGACTGCTGCCCGCCTCCCACGTCCCGGGCCTCTTCGTCACCCTCGACGCGCTGCCCCGCACCGCCACCGGAAAGATCGACCGCAACCGGCTGCCCGCACCCCCGTCCGGGGCGCAGACCGCCGGCCGGGCCGCCCGCACCACCGCCGAGGAACTGATCGCCGGCATCTGGTGCGAGGTGCTCGGCACCTCCGGAGTCGCCGCGACCGACGACTTCTTCGCACTCGGCGGGCACTCCCTGCTCGCCGCCCGGATGGCCGCCCGCACCGGGGAGGCCCTCGGCATCGAGGTCCCCCTGCGCACCGTCTTCGAGCACCCCACCGTCGAGGCGCTCGCCGCCTGGGCCGACGGCCACCGGTCCGACCCCGCCGCCCGGCCCGTCCCGGGCGCCGGCCGCCCCGCCGACCTGGCCGCCAGCCAGCGCCGGCTGTGGAACCTGGAACAGCGCACCGGCAGGTACGCCATCTACAACGTCCCCGTCTTCCGCCGGCTCCGGGGCGACCTCGACACCGACGCCCTCGGCGCCGCGCTCACCGAAGTGGTACGCCGACACGACGCCCTGCGCACCGTCTTCCCCGCCGCGGACGGCGCACCCGCCCCGCGGATCCAGCCGCCCGCACCCGTCCCCCTGCCCGTCACCGCACTCGGTGCGGCCACCCCGGACGCGGAACTCCACGAGCGGCTGTCCGAGATCGCCCGCACCCCCTTCGACCTCGCCCGGGGCCCGCTGCTGCGGGCCGGGCTGCTCAGGCTCGGGCCGCGCGACCACATCCTGCACGTGGTCGTCCACCACCTCGTCGCCGACGGCTGGTCGGTCGGCGTGTTCCTGCGCGAGCTCACCACCCTCTACCGGGCCTTCGCCGCAGGCGAGCCCTCGCCGCTGGCGGAACTCCCGCTCCAGTACGCCGACTTCGCCACCTGGCAGCAGCGGATCCTGGAGCGCGGCGACCTCCGGGCGGGCATGGACCACTGGCGGTCCGAACTCGCCGGCCTGACGTCCCTGTTCCCGCTGCCCGACACCTACCCGGTGCTGGAGGGTGCGGAGAGGCCGCCCCGCGGCCGTACCCTGCGCACCCTGCCGCCCGCCCTCCAGGACCGGGTCGCCTCCCTCGGCCGGCAGCTGCGGGCCACCACCTTCATGGTGCTCGTCTCCGCCTACCAGGCCGTGCTCGGCCACCGGTTCGGCGGCGAGGACCTCGCCGTCGCGGTGCCCATGGCCAACCGGGACCGGGCCGCACTCGACCCCCTCATCGGGTTCGTCGCCAACATGGCCGCCCTGCGCGCCCGCCCCCGCCCGGACCTGCCCTTCGCCGACCTCGTACGCGCCACCCGGGAACGCGCCCTGGACGCCTACGCCCACCGCGACCTGCCCTTCGAGCTGCTGCTCGAAGAGCTCGTGCCCGAGCAGCGGGACAGCCACGCACCGCTCGTCCAGGCCCTGTTCAACATGCAGGACTTCCCGCACACGGCCGTGCTCGTGCCCGGCCTGGACATCGAGCACACCGGCCTCAACGAGGTCTGGGTCCGCTACCCGGTCACCCTGTTCGCCCACAACCGGCCGGACGGCATCCTCCTCGACCTCGTCCACGACCGGGAGCTGTTCGCCCCCGCCTGGGCCGAGGACTTCCTGACCGACATGGAACGGCTGCTCACCGCCGCCGCCACCGACCCCGGCACCACCCTCGGTGCCGCCCTGCACCGGGAGGAGCAGCCGTGAGCCTGCTGCGCAACAGGCCCTTCGTCCGGCTGTGGACCGGCCAGACCATCGCCGAGTTCGGCTACAACCTCTCGCTCGTCGCCCTGCCGCTGGTCGCCGTCATGCAGCTCGGCGCGGACTCCGTCCAGATGGGCCTGTTCGTCGGTGCCGGCATGGCCCCGATGGCCTTCGCCTGGCCCCTCTTCGGCGTCCTCGTCGACCGGGTCGACCGCCGCAGGATCCTGCTCGCCACGTACGTGGGCCGCGGACTGCTGCTGAGCTGGGTGCCCATCGGGGCCGCCCTGGGGGTGCTCGACATGCTCCAGCTGGTCGCCGTGTACTTCCTGGTCAGCCTGCTCCAAGTGGCCTTCGAGGTGGCGGCGCCCTCCCTGCTGCCGCAGCTGGTCGAGGAATCCGACCTGGTACAGGCCAACAGCCGGATGGAGATGACCCGCTCCGGCGCGGTCATCGTCGGACCCGCCCTCGCGGGCTTCCTGGTCGAGGCGATCACCCCGGCGAACACCGTGGCCATGGACGCCGTCTGCTACCTGCTGGCCTCGGGGCTGATCCTCACCCTGCCCCTGGCCGGCCGACAGGCACACACCGCCCGTGCGGCAGCGCCGACCGCCGGGGAGCCGGCGGCCCGGCCCGGCCACTCGGCCCCCGACGAGGCGCCGGCCGAGGCGCCGGCCGACCCCGCGGCCCCGGCAGCCGCCCGCCCGGAGTCCTTCCGCCGGCAACTCACCGAAGGCTGGTCCTTCGTCTTCGGCCACGCCCTGCTGCGCGTCCTGGCCTTCTCCTCCAGTCTGATGAACAGCTTCTTCTACATCCGCACCCCCCTGCTCGCCCTGTTCGTCGTCCAGGAACTCCGCTTCTCCGGCGCCCAGCTCGGCCTGGTCCTCGCCTCGGCCGGGCCCGGAGCCCTGCTCGGCGCCGTGGCGGCCGGACGCCTCAGCCGCCGCTTCGGACTGTCCCGGACCCTCACGGCCTCGGCGTTCCTGGCCGGCGGGCCGGTCCTCGTCGTCCCGTTCGTGCCGGCCGAGAGCATTCCCGGCCTCGCCGTGCTGATGGCCAGCACCTTCGCCGTCAGCTGCGGCGTCCAGATCTACGGCATCAACCTGGTCAGCTTCCGGCAGCTGATCACCTCCGACCGGCTGCTCGGCCGGGTCAACGCGACCTTCCGCTGGGCGGCCTGGGCCATGGCCCCGTTCGCCGCCGTACTCAGCGGCTTCCTCGCCGACCTCCTCGGCCTGCGCGGTGCCATCGCCGTCGCGGGCGCCGGTCTCCTCCTGCCCGGACTGCTCCTTCTCGTCTCCCGGCTGCACCGCGCGGACCCCGCGCCCGGGCCCGCGACCACAGAATCGGGGATAGCGGCATGACCCTCCAGCGAGAGTTCCCGTACACCCACCAGGCGTACCACCGGCCCCTGCCGACGGACGAGTGGACCGAGTACGACCTGCCCCTGCACCGAGCCGCCATCGACGCTGCCGCAGCCCGGATCTCCCGGCACATCCGCCCCACCGGGCCGGTCCGCTACCGGCCGGACGTCTGGCTCAAGCCGGAATCCCGCCAGATGGCCGGATCCTTCAAGATGCGCGGCGCCCTCAACGCCCTGCTGCGGTACGCCGGCCGCAGCACCGGCGTGGTCGCCGCCAGCTCCGGCAACCACGCCCGGGCCGTCGCCCTCGCCGGGCGCCTGCTGGACCTTCCGGTGACGGTGGTCCTGCCCGCCAACGCACTGCCCGCCAAGGTGGCCGCCGTACGCGCCCTCGGCGCCGACGTGGTCACCGAGGGCGTCACCTTCCACAACCGTGACGGCCTCGCCCGCACGATCGCCGCCGACCTCGGCCGGCCCTTCGTGCACTCCTCCGACGACTGGGACGTCATCCACGGCCAGGGCACCGTCGCCGCCGAGGTCCTCGCCGACCTGCCCGAAGTGAGCACCGTCGTCGTGCCCGTCGGCGGCGGCGGCCTGCTGGCCGGCACCGCGCTCGCCGTGAAGTCCCTCCGGCCGGACGTCACCGTGATCGGAGTGGAGCCGGAGCGCGCGGACGACGCCCACCGCAGCCTCGCCACCGGCGTACTGCAGCGCCTGGAGGCGCCCGCGGACACCGTCGCCGACGGGGCGAGGGTGGTTTCCCTCGGTGTACGGCCCTTCGAGATCGCCGTCACCCGGGGCCTGGTCGACGACATCGTCACCGTCGGCGAAGAAGCCATCCTCACCGCCCTGCACCGCATCCGGCAGGACACCCCGGTACCCGCCGAGCCGACCGCCGCCCTGCCGATGGCGGCCCTCCTCGAAGGCAGGCTCCCGGCCGCCGGCCCCACCGTCCTCGTCGTCAGCGGGGGCAACGTCCCCCCGGCCGGGCAGCCGGATGACCACAGCAACCCGCAGGAACACCAGGGAGGCATACGCCGTGACACCGCCTGAGCCGCCCGTCCGCGAGCCCGCGGAACCGGTGCCCGCACTGCTGGAACGGCAGCGCGGCCTCACCCCCGACGCCGTCGCCCTGTGCACCGACGACGAGGAGCTGACGTACGCCGCGCTCCACGAGCGCGCCGACCGGCTCGCCGCCGTACTGCGCGGGGCCGGAACCGGCCCCGAGACCCTCGTCGGCGTGCTGCTGCCGCGCGGCACGGACCTGGTGGTGACCCTGCTCGCGGTCTGGAAGGCGGGCGGCGCCTGGCTGCCGCTGGACCCGGACTACCCGGCCGAGCGGCTGCGGTACATGCTCGCCGACGCCGCGCCGGCCGTGCTCGTCACCGACCGGGCCGACGCCCCGGACGGCCCGCACACCGTCGTCCGGCCCACCCGGGCCGCCACGGACGACCCCGCGCACGGGACCCCGCCCCCGCCCCCCGCCGCCGCCACGCGGCCCGGGCAACTCGCGTACGTGCTCCACACCTCCGGCTCGACCGGCCGCCCCAAGGGCGTCGCGATCGGCCACGGCTCCCTCGCCGCCCAGCTGGCCTGGCTCCGCCGGGAGTTCGCCCCGCACGCCGGCGAGGCCGTCCTCTACAAGACGCCGTTCAGCTTCGACGCCTCCGTGTGGGAGCTGCTGCTGCCCCTGACCACCGGGGCCCGCCTGGTCGTGGCCCGCCCCGGCGGCCACCGGGACCCCGACTACCTGGCCCAGCTGATCGAACACCGCCGGGTCACCACCGCGCAGTTCGTCCCCTCCATGCTGCGGCTCTTCCTCGACACCGCCGCCACCGCCCGCCCCGACGCCCTGCGCAGTCTGCGCCGGTTGTGCTGCGGCGGCGAGGCCCTGCCCACGGCACTGGCCGAACGCGTCACCCGGCTGCTCGACGTCGAGGTGGTCAACCTCTACGGGCCGACCGAGGCCACCGTCCAGGCCACGTTCGCCCGCCACCGCACGGCGGAGCAGCGCCCCGGCGACGCGGAGGCAGCGGCCACGGTTCCCATCGGCCGGCCCGTCACCGGGGCCACCGTCCACCTGCTCGACCCGGCGGGGCGGCCGGTGCCCCCGGGCGAACCCGGCGAGCTGCACATCGGCGGCACCGCCGTCGGCCGCGGCTACCTCGGCCGCCCGGAGCTGACCGCCGACCGGTTCGTGCCCGACCCCGGCACCCCCGGCGGCCGCCTGTACCGCACCGGGGACCTGGCCCGCCTCGATGCCGACGGCGAACTCCACTACCTGGGCCGCCTCGACCAACAGATCAAGGTCAACGGGATACGCGTCGAGGCCGGCGAGATCGAGGCCGCCCTCGCCGCCCACCCGCAGGTCACCGGTGCCGTCGTCGCCGTCCGGCCAGGCCCGGACGGCACCGGCCGGCTGACCGCCTGGCTGGTCCCGGCCGCGGACCGCACCGCCCCGCCCGCCGACGCGCCGTCCGCGGAGCCGGCCGCCGTGTCCGCCGCGTCCGCCCCGTCCGGCCGGGACCTGCGCGACCACCTGGCACGCACCCTGCCCGCGGCCCTGATCCCGCAGCACTTCGTCGTCCTCGACCGGTTCCCCCTCAGCCCCTCGGGGAAGACCGACCGCGCCGCGCTGCCCGACCCCGATCCGGCCACCGCCACCGATACGCAGCCGTACGCCGCACCCGAGAGCGGCACCGAGCACCGCGTCGCCGAGATCTGGGCCACCGTCCTCGGCCGCCCCCGGGTGGGCCGCCACGACCGGTTCGTCGACCTCGGGGGCAGCTCCCTCCAGGCCACGCGGGCCGCCGTGCTCCTCGCCCGGGCCACCGGCACCTCCGTGAACATGTCGGAGGTGCTGTCCGCCGGCAGCGTCGCGGAACACGCCGCCGCCCTCGACCGCCGCCCCGCCGCCGGCCGGCCGTACGAGCCGCCGCGCGCCCTGCCCCGCGACGGCGGCCCGCTGCCGTTCTCGCCGGCCCAGGAGCAGCTGTGGTTCATGGACCAGCTGGAGAGCGGAACCGCCGCCTTCCACGTGCCGGCAGCCCTGCGGCTGCGCGGCCCCCTCGACACCGGGTCGCTCCGCGCCGCCTACGCCGGTCTGCTCGCCCGCCACGAATCGCTGCGCACCACCTTCCACACCGTCGACGGCCGCCCGGCAGCCCGCGTCCACGCACCGGCCGTACCGCCACCGCCGCTGCCCGTCGACGACCCGGAGCCCGCCCACGGGAGCGGCCCGGCCACCGACCCGGCCGCCACCGGGGAAGCGGACGGCGTACGGCGCTGGCTCACCGCGCACACCACCGCCCCCTTCGACCTGGCCACCGGGCCGCTGTTCCGGGCCCGCCTGCTCCGCCTCGCCGACCAGGACCACGTCCTGCTGCTGGTCGGGCACCACATCGTCTGCGACGGCCTCTCCCTCGGCGTGGCCGCCCGCGAACTGTCCGCGCACTACCGCGCCCTGACGACCCCCCGGCCGGACTCCGGGCCCCTCCCCGAGGACACCGCCGCGCCGCTGCCCACCCCCGCCCTCCAGTACGCCGACTACGCCGCCTGGCAGCGCCGCACCCTGGCCGGACAGCACGCCGAGGACCGGCTCGCCTACTGGCGCACGACCCTCGACGGAGCCCCGCAGGTCCTCGAACTGCCCTCCGAGCGGATCCGGCCCGCCGTCCAGCGGATGCGCGCCGGAACCGTTCGCTTCCGGATCGACGCCCGCACCGTGGAACGCCTGACCGCCCTCGCGCGCGCCGAGAACACCACCCTCTTCACCGCCCTGCTGGCCGGCTACCAGGCCCTGCTGGCCCGCCACTCGGGCCGCACCGACATCCTGGTGGGCACCCCCGTGGCCGGCCGCACCGACCCCGCCCTGGAACCCCTCGTCGGCCTGTTCGTCAACACCGTCGTGCTGCGCACCCGGCTCGACGGCGCCCCCGCGTTCCGGGAGCTGCTCGGCCGGGTCCGGGACACCTGCCTCGGCGCGTACGCACACGCGGACGTTCCCTTCGAACGCGTGGTGGAGGCCCTGGCACCGGACCGCGACCTGACCCGCCAGCCGCTGGTCCAGGCCCACTTCGTCCACGAGACCAGCCCCGCCGCGGACTTCCGCGTCCCCGGCCTGGCCTGCGAGCCCGTCCCGGTCACCACCGGACAGGTCAAGGGCGACCTCCGGCTCGCCGTCACCGGCCGCGGCGACGAACTGGAAGCCGTCCTCGACTACGACGCCGACGCCTGCACCCACGACTGGGCCGAGGAGTTCGCCGAGCAGCTGCGCCTGCTGCTCACCGGCGCCACCGCGCACCCCGACACTCCCGTCGACCGGATCGGCCTGCTCTCCGAGGCCGGCCGGCGGCTGCTCGCCGCGACCGGGACGGGCCCGTCGGCGCCCCCGCCCGCCGCCGTCAGCGCCGTGGACCTGTTCGACGCCCAGGCCGCCCGCACCCCCGACCGCACCGCGGTGCTCTCCGGCGACACCCGCACCACCTACGGGGAACTCGCCACGCGGACCCGCCTGCTGGCCCGGAGGCTGGCCAGGGCCGGGGCCGGCCCGGAACGGCTGGTGGCCGTCTGCCTGCCCCGTGGAGCGGACCTGACGGCCGCGCTCCTCGCGGTGTGGCGGGCCGGCGCGGCCTTCGTCCCCCTCGACCCGGAGCAGCCGCCCGCCGCGCTGCACGCGGTGCTCGACAGCGCCCGCCCCGCGCTGCTGCTCACCACCGCGGCACTGGCCGACCGGCTGCCCCGCTCCGCGTACCCCGCCGGCCCGCCGATCCTCCTGGAGGACGTGCACGCCGGGGCGGACGCGGACACGGACCCGCACGACGGACCGGACCCGGCCGGGCCGCCCGGACCCGACGGCCTCGCCTACGTGGTCCACACCTCCGGCTCCACCGGAGTGCCCAAGGGGATCGCCGGCACCCACCGCGGCGTCCTCAACTACTTCGCCGACCTGGACCGCAACGGCCACGTCCAGGCCGAGGACACCGTCCTCGCCCTGACCACGGTCTCCTTCGACGCTTCCCTGCGCGACCTGCTCCACCCGCTCACCACCGGCGCCCGCACCGTGGTCATGCCGGACGGCGCCGCGGACCTGGTCGCCGTACGCGAGGCGCTCACCGCCCACCGGGTGACCGCCCTGCCCGCCGTCGTCCCCTCGGTGCTGCGCATGCTCACCGCCCACCTCGCCGAGACCGGCACGGTCCTGCCCGCGCTGCGGACCGTCCTGGTGAGCGGGGAGCCGCTGCGGGCCGCCGACGCGGCCGCCCTGGCCCGGGTGGCCCCGCAGGCGGCGCTCACCAACATGTACGGCCCCAGCGAGACCACCATGACGGCCACCGCCCACCGGGTCTCCCCGCCGGTCCCGCCCGCCGACCGGCACGTCCCCGTCGGCACCCCGATCCTCAACACCCGGGCCGAACTCCTCGACGAGCGCCTGGAGCCGGTGGCGACCGGAGTCCCCGGTGACGTCCATCTGTCCGGCGCCGGCCTCACCCGCGGCTACCACCGCAACCCGGCCCTCACCGCGGACCGGTTCGTCCCGCACCCGACCCGGCCGGGCGAGCGGATGTACCGCACCGGCGACCGCGCCCGCCGGCTCCCCGACGGCAGCCTCCAGTACCTGGGCCGCTCCGACGACCAGATGAAGGTCAACGGCGTCCGCGTCGACCCCGCGGACATCGAGGCGGCGCTCACCGCGCACCCCGACGTACGCCGGGCCGCCGTCGCCCTCCACCGGCCCGCGGACGGCCGGCCGGTCCTCGTCGCCCACCTGGTACCGCGGCCCGGCGGCACCCTCCCCGAAGCCGGCCGGCTCCGCGCCCACCTGGCGGGACTGCTGCCCCAGGCCCTCGTCCCGGCCGTCTACCTCGCGGCGGAAACGCTGCCCAGCACCGCGAGCGGGAAGACCGACCGCCGTGCACTGCCCGCGCCGCCCGCGGACGCGACGCGTGCGCAAGGGCCGGGGACCGGCCGCCCCCCGGCCCCGGGACCGGAGCAGGTCCTGGCGGGCATCTGGGCCGAGGTCCTCGACGTGGACCCCGTCGGCGCCGACGACAACTACTTCGCCCTCGGCGGCGATTCCATCCGCAGCATCCAGATCGTGGCCCGGGCCGCGGCCGCCGGCCTCCGCCTCACCCCGCGCCAGTTCTTCCAGCACCAGACCGTCGCCGAACTCGCCCGTGCGGCGGCCCGGACGGAGCCCGGGACACCGGCCCGCACCGCGCCGCCGGCCGGCCGGCCCTCCACCGGCGCGACCGGCACCCCGCAGGACTCCGCCCGCCGGGCCCGTCGGGCGGAACTCCTGGCCGCCGACCCGGAGGCACAGGACGCCCACCCGCTCACCCCCACCCAGTCGGGCATGCACTTCCACGTGCTGCACGAGCCGGGCAGCGGCCTCTACATCGGCCAGACCGGCTGGATGTCCAAGGACCTCGACCCGGACGCCTTCACCCGGGCCTGGGCCGTACTCACCGCCCGCCACCCGGCGCTGCGCACCCGCATCCACACCGCTGCCGACCACGAGCCCTGGCAGGTCGTCGCCCGGACGGCGCAGCCGCCCCTGCACACGGTGGACGGCACCTCCTGGCCCGCGCACGAACGCACCGCGCGACTCTCCGCCCTGCTGGAGGACGACCGGCGGGCCGCCTTCGAACTCACCCGGGCGCCGCTGTTCCGGCTCACCCTCGTCGACCTCGGCGCGGGGGAGACCTTCGCCGCCGTGACCAGCCACCACCTGATCCTGGACGGCTGGAGCGTGGTACGGCTGGTGGACGAGTTCCTGGAGGCGTACGAGGAACTCCGGGCCGGCCGCTGCCCGGCCCCGGGAACCGACCCGGGCTGGCCCGAGTACCTCGCATGGCTCGCGGGACAGGACACGGCGGAACCGGAACGGTTCTGGCGCGCCTACCTGGCCGGCTTCACCGAGCCGAGCCGGCTTCCCGCGGGCGCCGCCGGCCCCGCGGCCGCCGGGCCGGACGCGGGCCACGCCCAGCGGGAGCGCCTCTTCGCCCCCGAACTCGGCGAACGGATCACCGCCTTCGCCCGCGCCCACCGGCTCACCGTCTCCACGGTCCTCCAGGCAGCTTGGGGACTCCTCCTCGGCCAGTACGCCGGCACCTCTGACGTGGTCTTCGGCGCCACCGTCTCCGGGCGGTCCGGACGGCCCGGCATGACCGGCACCGTGGGCATGTTCATCAACACCCTCCCGGTGCGCGTGACCATTCCCGAGGACACCGAGATCGTCCCCTGGATGCGCGACCACCAGCAGCGCTGGGCCGCCCTCCCGGCGGAGCACACCCCGCTGGTCGACGTGCAGGGCTGGAGCGGGGTCCCCCGCGGCGTACCGCTCTTCGACACCATCCTCGTCGTCGAGAACTACCCGATGCGGGCCGGGCTGCGCGCACACCTGGACGGCGCGGAGGCGGGCGCCGTGTCCGCCAAGACGTGGACCAACTACCCGTTCACGCTGGTGGTGACCCCCGGCCCGCCGTTCCGCGCCGAAGCCGTCTTCGGCCTGGGCCACCACACCCCGCAGACCGTCGACCGGATCCTCGAACACCTCGAATCCGTCCTGGCCGAACTGGTCGAGGACGAGGCGTGAACCGCTCGGAAGGAGCAGCACAGATGCAGGACACCGCACAGGAGGACACCGCCGTGTACCGGGTCGTCGTCAACGAAGAGGAGCAGTACTCGGTCTGGCCCGCGGACCGGGAGGACCCGCCCGGCTGGCGACGGGAGGGCTTCACCGGCCCGCGCGGCGCCTGCCTCGACCACATCGGCACCGTGTGGACCGACATGCGCCCGGCGAGCCTGCGCCGGGCCATGGACGGAACCGACGCGTAGGCGGCACCCGTGACCGACCACCAGCCGCGCCCCCGCGCGCGCGACCTCGGCCTCGTGATCGGGCGGCTCCCGACCGGCCCGCACAACGCGATCACCGACGTACCCGGGGTCCGGGTGGGGCACACCACGCTCCGCCGGCCGCCCCGGGTCCACAGCGGGGTGACCGCAGTGCTGCCGGGGGCGGTGGGGCCGGACCGGCCCCTGTCCGCCGGGGTGTTCACCGGCAACGGCTACGGCAAGCTGATCGGCACCACCCAGCTGGCCGAACTCGGCACGCTGGAAACCCCGTTGGTCCTCACCTCCACCCTCTCGGCCTTCCGGGCGGCGGACGCGGTGGTCAGCTGGATGCTGGACCGCCCGGAGGGCCGCCGGGCCCAGAGCCTGAACCCGGTGGTGGGGGAGTGCAACGACGGCTGGCTCTCCGACATCCGCACCCGCCCGGTCCGGGAGGAGCACGTACGGGCCGCCCTGGACGGCGCGACGGACGGCCCGGTGGCCGAGGGCTGCGTCGGCGCCGGTACCGGCATGGGCGCGCTCGGCTTCAAGGCGGGCATCGGCACGGCCTCCCGCACGCCGGTGACCGCCGGCCGCCCGGTCACCGTCGGCGTACTGGTGCAGGCCAACTTCGGCGGCACCTTGCGGGTCCTCGGCCACGACGTCACCCCCGACACGCTGGGTCTGCCGGGCACCCGGCCGGCCGAACCGGTCCCCGAGACCGGCTCCTGCATGATCCTGGTCGCCACGGACGCCCCGCTCGACGCCCGTCAGCTCACCCGGCTCGCCCGGCGCGCGGTGTTCGCGCTGGCCCGCACGGGAGCGGCGTACGGCCACGGCAGCGGGGACTACGCCGTCGCCTTCGGCACCGCCCGCCCGGGCAGCGGCTCCGTACCGGACTCCGCCCTCGGGCCGGTGTTCGAGGCCGTCCTGGACGCGGTGGAGGAGTCCGTCCTCAACTCCCTCCTGGCGGCAGAGACCACCACCGGCCTCCACGGCCACACCCTGCACGCCCTCCCCGCCGACTTCCTGCACCGCCTACCACCCACCCCCACACCGACCGCACCCTCACCCTGCGCCTCGCCCCAGCCGGACTGATCCGACCCCAAGACGTCCGAGGGACGCTTCCCACCCCCTAGGCTGTGCGGCACTTCTGTTTGAATCCGACGACCTGGGGGGCGCCGTGTCGGAGTTACCGGTCGTGAAGTGGATCGGCGGCGGCCGGTACGGCCTGATGCGGGAACTCGGCTCCGGCGGTTTCGGCCGGGTCTGGATGGCGCACGACACCCACCTCGGCCGCACCGTCGCGGTCAAGGAGGTGTTCACCGACCGGATACCGCCCGCCGACCTCCCCGGCTTCATCGAGCGCGCCCGTCGTGAAGCGTCCAACTCGGCGGCGCTGTCCGACCACCCCAACATCGTCTCGGTCCACGACATCGTCACCGAGAACGGCATCCCCTGGATCGTGATGCAGCTGGTTCGGGGCACTTCTCTGGCCGGATACCTCAACCAGCACCCCGGCGGTGCGACGCAACGGTTCACCGCCGACCTGGCCGAGCAGACGCTGCTTGCCCTGAGCGCAGCACACGCCATCGGCCTGGTCCACCGGGACGTCAAACCGCAGAACATCCTGATCATGGTCGACGACCGGGGAGCCTTCGTCCGGTGCGTGCTGGCGGACTTCGGGCTCGCCAAGAGCTTCACATCCGCCGGCACGGTCCTGACGAGGTCGGGCGAGCTCTTCGGCTCCTGGGCCTACGCCGCTCCCGAGCGCAGCAGGACGAGCACGGGTGACCTCCCCTCCGGGGACCTGTTCTCTCTCGGGGTGGTCCTGTTCGAAGCGGTGGAGGGCTACTCGCCTTTCCGGCGCGACGAGCCGGTGGACTCGATCATGGCAGTGGTCAACGAGCCGCTTCCCGCGATGCGCAGAGCCGGACCTCTGGCGCCCCTGATCAGCGCGCTGACCGCGAAGGAACCGGCCGAGCGTCCGAGCATCGACGAGGCGCTGGAGATGCTGGCGGCGGCCCGGAAACAACGGGCCACGCCCACGGCACCGGTAAGGGCAACCGCCACGAGGGTCGTGCCGCCGCCCCCGCCGCCGGGACCGTTGCCGGCGGCCCGCCGGGGGAGTCTGGCCAGCCGTGTCGGCTGTGGCGCCCTGCTGCTGATGATGCTGCTGCTGGCTACGACGGTCGCCGCCCTCTGGGCGCGCTCGGTCACCTTCGCCGAACAGGGTGACTGCGTCAACCTGCTGGACGGAGATTGGAGCTACAACGCGTCGTGCTCGATACCGGCGCCGTGGGCCTCGAACTACCGGGTCCTGTACACGACGGAAGCCCCTGTCGGTGCCGACACCTGCCGTTCCCGCGTACCGGACTGGACACCCTCCACGGACGTGCAGGTCTCCGGATTCAAGGCGAGCAACGGCCATACGGTCTCCATGTGCCTCAGACCGCTGACCTGACGGCTCACCGCTTCGCCTGGCGGGGCGACGTCCCGTAGCCGCGGACGGGGCGTCGGCCGGCGCCACAGGTCACGTCCCTCGTCCGGGGCGGCACCGGCCTGGAGAGGGCTCCCAGCGGCTGGGGACCGCATGCGGACAGGTCATCGGCCGATGGGGAACGCCGCCTGGAAGGCCAGTCGACGGTCGGCGTCCGCGCCGAGACGGGTGAGGAGGTCGTCGAGGGCGAGGTACTCCTCCCAGAGCTCCCGCCCCGTCGCCGCGCTCAGCACCCGTACGAGCCTGTCCTCCAGCTCGGGGACGCGTTTGTCCTTCCAGACCTTGTCGGCCGTGCTGACGAGGAGGTCCTCGATCGTTACGTCGGGGCCGTCCCAGGTCGCGTGGGTGGCGGCGAACCTGGCCAGGCCGGGCGCGAAGCCGTGCTCCAGAAGGAGATCCCGGCCGGTTGCCTCGTGAGCTGATCCCGGCCCGGAGAGCTCGCCAGGGTGCAAGGTCTTGCCCACGTCATGGGTTGCCGCACCGATGAGGACGGCGTCGCGGTCCATTGCCAGGCCTGGATACCGGGACGCCACCCAGTCGGCCAGTTCGACCGCGACGTCGTGGACCGCGCGCAGGTGCGCCGCCAGCCGGGGCGGGGCCTCCAGCGAGCGCAGCAGCTCTGCGACCACGGGTGGCAGCGGCCTCAGGTGCGGCTCCGTCGGGGCTTCAAGGGCGCGGGACAGGAGGTCGGAGCGTATCGAAGTCATCCAGGTGACGGTACTGGTCCCTGGTGTGCAGGTGGGCAAGGTCCGAAGACAGGCCCTCGGCCGCGGCTGCTCGACTGCCGCATCGGGAAGCAGTACCCCACGGCCGCCCTCCACTCCCACCACGCGTTCCAGGGCAGCGCGTACGACGTTGCCGGGCGTCGGGGCGTCGGGGCGTCGGCGGGGCCGGGCTCCCACTCCTTCACCAGCCCGCGGTGCTCCAGCCTGGCGAGCAGCCCCGGAGCCAGTGCGAGCGCTGGCGAGGGGCGGTGCAGCCCGGACTCCTGCCGCCTGTGACGGCTGGCACGGATCCCGGGCCTGCGGTGTACGACGACGGCGTTGGTCGGAGGGCCACCGTCCGAGAGGGTAGGGGCCTTTCGCCACTGCCACGGAAGGAGTGCTTCTCAGCGAGGGCTACCACGCCGTGCAGTCAACCTCCGCGGCCGCGACCCCCCGCCACCCGTGGCCGGAAGACCCGGCTGCGGCCGCGAGCCGACCCGGCGGCTCAGCACGCCCGACCGGGGAGGGCCACGGGCAGCCCGGGGTCAGCCGCCCCCCCCGAGCCGGCCGAAGCCGAACCGCCGGAAATCCAGACGGAGTGGGGTCGTGGCCGATCGCGCCTGCTGCGCTCGGTGCGCAGCTCCACCACGGCCCCGGCCGGGCCGAGCACCGTCTTCAGCTCGTCGGCGAGTCGCTGCGGGTCACCGCCGAACGGGAGCGTGAGCCGCTCCCGGACGCCCCGCAGGACGAGTTCCAGCGTGAGCGTGGAGACGGCCGGCTTGTAGCCCCCCGGTACGGTTCCGCCACCTTGGCGGAGATGATCTGGCACCCGACCTACCGCGAGGAAACCCGTTGTCTGTCGGTGTTCCCTGCTGGAACGATCCCGGGATGACCGACCACCGCGACGCCGTCCTCCGCCTGTGGGGCCGCCAGCTCTACGAGCGTCAGGGCGAGCCACTCGCCTGGGTTGAGGTGGTCCTGGAGGCCACCGGTCGCCCGTCGGCCGCCGTCACCGCGGCGATGTCCGGCCGACTCGACGCCCTCGCTGATTCCCCATCGGACCCGGCATGGCTCCTATTCCGTACGGTTGCCAAGCTGGCCGCCAACCTGCGGGGCGACGGCCACTACGACGCGGACGTCGGCACCCGCATCGGCCCCCTGGCCCTGCAGCTGGTTGAGCTCGAACCACCACTCGCCGGCCCGCTCGAGGACGCACTCGGCCACCTGCCGGACGGGCCGACATCCCTCGTCACCGTCCACGCCGCCGAGCTGAGCAGCAACCGCACCATCCGGCTGCGGGCGATCGACGCCCTGCTGGAGTGGGCCGAGCTCGGCCATCCGCAGGCCCGGACGGCCCTGTCCGAGGTCGCCTCCGACCACCGGACGCAGGATGTCACCGTCTGGACCAAGGCACTCGACCGGATCGCCCTGTTCGGCGACGCGAGCGTCGAACCGGGCCTGCTGCGCGCGCTCGCCGACACCGGACACCGCGGGGTGCGGTGGTCGGCGCTCGCCTGTGCCGAACTCGGCTTCCACCGGGCCGTTCCGCTGATCACCGCCCTGCTGGAGCATCCCGATCCGATGGTCCGCGAGGGTGCCTGCGAGGCACTCGGCCTCCTTGAGGAACACGCCGCCGTGCCCGCGCTGGCAGCCCGGCTGCACGACGAGACCAACTGGGTACGCAGCAGAGCCGCCATGGCCCTCGGCCAAATCGGCGGCGACCGGGCTCTCGCTGCGCTCTGGCAGACCATGATCGAACGCCGGAACCCGAAGGCCGGCCATCTCACCTCAGCGATCGCCGCCTTCGGCCCGCCGGTGGTGGACGACCTGATCGCCCTCACCACCGATCCCGACCCGGACCTCAGAGCACTGGCCTGCCGCGCCCTCGGCTCCACCGCCGACGACCGGGCCCTGCCAGCACTGGAACACCTCGCCGCCCACGACCTCGCCAGAACCACCCTCGGCGGCCTCGTGGCAACCGCCGCCAAGCAGGGACTGCGGACCGCGCACCGGATGCGCGCGCACCGCATCGACCTGAGCTCGACGCTCTGAGAGCGTTGCGGTTCGGCGGACGGGCCCTGACCCCGGATGCCGGATACCGGAGAGACTTGGATCTTGCCGGTCTCGGTGGGCAGCGGAACGCTGTTGCGCGTGCGCGGCGGTCGTCAGCCGTTCGCCGCGCTCGCCCGCACCGGCCGCGCATCGTGGTGGACGCGATGTGTCCGAGGGGAGTGTTGAACATCGTCAGGTCGTACGGCGAGATCCCGCGCCGCAGGGTGTCGTGCGGCGAGCGCGCGCACAGCGCGAGGAACGAGTCGTCTGCGACGTCACCGATACACGCGGGACTTCAAGGCACGCCGAGGAGGGAAGGGACGTCCGCGAGGCGGGGGACCGAGCCGTTCGCGACGACCGCCCGAGCCGGGGCGTCACCAGGTCCGGTTGCCGGTGAAGGTGGACTCGGCGATCCGGGTGAGGCCGTGGTCGAGGCGGCGGAAGTACGTCGCCCGGCTCAGGTGCAGGCGGTGTGCGACGCCCACGTGGTCGGACCGGCGGCGCACGTAGTAGGCGTCCAGGATCCGGCCGGCCTGGGCGGTGCGCGGATCGTCGGAGGCGCTCAGGGCTCCGATGGCGTCGAGCAGCACGCGGCGCAGCGACGTGGGGGTCGGGGCGGCCGTCGAGGCCAGCAGGGGGCTCCGGGCGAGGCGTACGGGGTCGTCGAGGTGTTCCAGGGCCCTGCGGACCTCCGCCACGTACCAGCGCAGGGTCGGCGAGGGCGACGTGGTCAGGCCGGTGGCCGCGATCCGGCCCAGCCACGCGGTCAGGCTGTCGGGGGTGGGAAACGCCAGTTCGTGGATCTCCGCGGCGCGTCCCCCGTCGCACGTGTCCCCGCGCGGAGTGCCGACGAAACCGAAGCCGAGGCGACGTACCAGTCCTTGGTATGCGGGCGAGGGCGTGGCCACGACCATCCGCCGCCGGGCGATGCCGTCCGCGAGGATCTGGCGCAGCAGCGCCGCGTGCGCTTCCGGTCGTCCGTCCTCGTACGCCGCCATGCCGATGAAGGAACCGCCGGCGCCAAGGGCCAGTCGGTCGGTGTGCTGTCGGGTCACCGGTTCGATGACGGCCATCGAGGCATCGTCGAGCAGCGGGGTGTAGCTCATGCCCACGGCTTCGTCGGCGTGGTCGCACACCACGTGGAAGCCGTCGGGGGTGTGCCGGAGCCAGGCGTCGAGCAGCCGTCCGGTACGGACGGTGCTGTGGCCGAGACTTCGTGCCCACTGGTCCGCCAGGGCGAGGATGCGGTCGTGATCGCCCGACCGGGCCGGGCGTACGGCGGGCAGGCGGGGAGCGGGCGGGAACAGTGCCTGACGGATGACGGGGTCGTCCGTCAGGTGAAGCGCGTGCTCCGCCAGAGCCTGCCTGCGGGATTCGTCGGTGGTCGCGTCCAGCAGGCGCAGGTTGCGGGAGGCGGCCCGGGTGATGGCGGCCCGGTGCGCGACCGGGCGACGCCAGCGGTAGCGGAGGTCGAGGAGGGAACGGTACGGCTCGACCACGGCCGGCCCGCACTCGGTGACCGTGATCAGGGCGAGGTCGGTGAGCGAGGCGAACCAGTCCGGGGCTCCGGCCGGCTCGACCAGCTCGGAGAGCAGTTCCTCGTCCGCGCGCCCGATGGCGGCCAGTACGTCCACCACGTCCGACAGGGGCCGGTCCAGGGGGACTTCGGCCAGGAGTTCGCGCAGCGCGCGGTCGGCGACGGCGCCCGGGACCTCGGGCGGTGTCGGCGCGAGCAGTGCCCGGCTCAGGGCGGCCGCGACGAGGGGCAGCCCACCGGCCAGTGCCACCACGAGGTCGAGGCCGGCCGTCACGCCGAGCGAGGCCGCCAGCTCGCGGACCTGCGGGCCCGTCCAGGACGGGACCCGTACGGTGGTCGTGCCGGGCAGGGGATGCCTGCTCGCCAGGACCACGTTCACCTCGCGCCCGTCGGAGCCGCGAAGTCGCTCGCGCGGCATCCCGCCGAGGCCGGGCCCGTCGGCGTCGTCGACGTACACGACCGGGTGCGCGCTGTCGGAGGCCTCGCGCAGGGCGGCGTCCAGATCGTCCTGACGGGCACCGAGGACCCTTCGGCCGGCGGCGAGCCCGTTCAGGATGGTGCTCTTCCCTGACCCGAGGGGGCCGACGATCGCGATGACCGCGGGTGGATCCGATGTCGTGAGGAGGTTCGTCACCCGTTCCCGGACGTCGTCCTGCCCGGGGTTGGGCAACGCGTGGGGTAACGCGGGCTCGGATGTTCCTCGTTCCATGGCGGACCTCCCGGCCGTCGGACGCCGTAGCGGGCGGACCACGGAGCGTGCGGTCCGCTTCCGGTGATGCTACGGGTCGGACGGGGCCGAAGAGGGCATTCCGATGGCTCCGGGAGGCCTGGGGCCTCCCGGAGCCGGTCGTCAACGGAGCTCGTCAGTCATCGCAGATGATGACGTGCACCACCCGGCCGTTCGAGTAGATGATGTAGCCCCCGTAGCGGCAGCCGGCGGCTGCCGCCGTCGCCTGAGCGGTGGCCCCGTCGGCCACCAGGCGGACCTTCCCCGGCGAGTCGGCCGAAACGGGCGCCGCCGAAGCCGGAACGGCCGCGAGCAGCATCGCGCCCAGGCCCAGCGCTCCCCCGAGCAGGCCGATCCGCATCCGTCGCATCATGATTTCCCCTCACGATCCTTGACACCCCAGCGGGGTGGGCCTCTGCCCCCTGACGTCAGAGGCGGACACCAGCGACACTACGGGCGGCGACACCGCCCGGAGTCTCACGAGCGTCTCAACCCCTGCGGGCGACCCACGGCGCCCGCCTGTGCGGAGGTGTGCTCGACGTAGCGCTGGCGCCGGTCGCGAGCGCGTAGCAGTAGCCGCGGACGGTGGTGGAGGCCCGCGACGCGGAGCCGGTCCGCGCGACGCTGCTCGGTCCGATGGGCGCGGGGTGGTGAGCGGAGCGGCTGACCGAGGCCGTTTCCTTCGGATCACCTCACTGACCAGTTGAAGACGACGGCGACGTGGAGCCGATCGAGGTAGATGGGGGCGGTCGGGGCCTGACCGTCAAGATCCGACAGAGACGGCCTAGTGACCTGAGTCGGAGATTCTCTGCTAGATACGACGTTCGAACCGGGTGGCTCCGGGCTGTTGGCAGACGGGCCCGCCCGGACGGGGCAGCCGGGAGATCTACCAGAAGATCTCTGACTCGGGTCACTAGAAGGGGGGTGCCGGATCCGCCGTCAGGGCAGTGAGCCAGGCCGTATATGCGGCCCGGCGGGGGCAGTCGGCGGTGGAGCGGGGGGTGGCCGGGCAGCCGTCCGGCCGGCAGTCGTCCGGCCGGTGGTCGCGGTGGGGGACGGCTCGGCAGTCAGTGAGGGCCGCGGAGATCTGGGCAAGACGGCAGTCGGGCAGGGCGTCCCGGTTGGCCGGGTTGCGGAAGGAGTGGCCGCCGTCGTCGGTGCGGACGCCGCGGGCGTCGGTGCTCCACCGGGACGGGCCGGCCATGCCCTGGCGGCGCAGTACGGCCGCGGCCAGCCGGCCGGGTTCGGGGACGCCGAGGCGGTCGCGTAGACAGGCCGCGAGCCGTGCGCCCGCGCGGGACGGTGGCTCGTGGTCGCCGAGCGCGGGCAGCAGCAGAAGCATCCGGAGACCGGGGTCGGTGGTGGTGCCGCCGGGCAGGCCGTTGTCGGCCGCGCCGGCCAGCTCGTCCCAGGACAGCCCCGGCCCCCGCCAGTGCCCGGCGTCCCGCGCGAGGGGTTCGGCTTGCGCCCAGGCGGGGTGGTGGACCAGGTAGTCGACGGCGGCGTCCTCGTCGTCGTTCCGGTAGACCACGTGCAGGCGGAGGCCGCCGGCGAGTGGAACGGTGAACACCGGCCGGTCGGCCCCAGCCCACAGCCCACGCGAGAACGCCCGGGCGGCGCGGGGGTCGCGGGGCCCCAGCCAGGACCGGGGTATCCCTTCGCGGAGGCAGGCGCTCAGGTGCTGCCACCAGAACAGCGGCTCGTCCAGGAGATCGGGGCGGTGGGCGAAGCCCCCGGCGTCATGGCGGAACAGGCGGATCGGATGCAGAGCGGGCGGCACGGACACAGGACCATGGTCGTACATCTGCGAGTTCCCGAGCCGCCCGGGTCTCCGGGACGGCGGCCTGCGCGGGCAGCCCTGAACGAGCGCCGGCGGCCGCCGGCCCTACGCAGCCCGGGCCAGGCCGGCCTCGGAGGGCCCCAGCCTGGCGAGCCGGTCACCCGCTCGACGAACCGCGACATCCGCTCGGCCACGTCGGCGTCGCGAACCCCTGATGCCTGCGGCCCCGGAGTCCTAGGCCGTTTCCCTCGGATCACCTTGCGGACCAGATGAAGATGGCGGCGAGGTGGAGTCCGGCAAGGTAGATGGTGGCGGTCTTGTCGTAGCGGGTGGCCAGGCCGCGCCACTGCTTCAGTTTGTTGAGGCACCGCTCGACGGTGTTCCGCTGCTTGTAGGGCTCGCGGTCGAAGGCCGGCGGGCGGCCACCGCGACTGCCGAGCCGCTTGCGGTTGCCGGCCTGGTCGGCAGGCTGCGGGATCACCGCCCGGATCCCGCGCCGGCGAAGATGGCGGCGGATTGCCCGGATGAATAGGCCTTGTCGGCCAGGACCGCATCCGGCGTGGCTCTGGGACGACCGATCCGTCGGGGTATCCGTAATCGGGCCATGACCTGCTCGAATGCGAGTGCGTCACCGGCCTGCCCGGGCGTGAGGACGAACGCCAGCGGCCTGCAGCGGCCGTCAGCGGCAAGGTGGACCTTCGTCGTCAGTCCGCCGCGGGACCGTCCGAGGGCATGGTCGGCCGGCTCGCCGGCCGGAGCCCCTTTTGACGGGCCCCGGCGGCGTGCTGGTGGGCGCGGACGATCGTGGAGTCGACCGCGACGACCCAGTCCAGGTCGCCCTCGGTGTCGGCCTGGGCGAGTAGGGCGGTGAAGACCTTCTCCCACGTCCCGTCCGCGGCCCACATGCGTAGCCGGTTGTGGGCGCCCTTCCACGAGCCGAAATGCTTGGGCAGGTCCATCCACGGCGTCCCGGTCCGGTACTTGAACGCGATCGCGTCGATCACCTGCCGGTGATCACGCCACCGACCGCCCCGCCTCGGGGCCCGGTCCGGCAACAACGGCTCAATGCGGGCCCACTAAACATCAGTCAACGACACACATCAACCAACGATCCGATGATCTGAAGGAAACGGCCTAGGCCCCCGGGCCGCGCCGCGTCCCATTCGCCGCCGCTGCCGGAACCGGCCCCCTGCGCCCGCTGAGCGTGGCCGAGGCCGACTTCACGCGCCAGGGCGGCGTGACCGGGCTCCCCCTCTTCGAGGCCGAGGGAGCCGCGCTGCTGCCGAGGACGCGTCCGGAAGCCGGCTGCCGGTCCGCCGTCCTGCTCCCGGCTTCGGTACCCTCCCACCGGCCTCGGCCGACTCCTCCAGGTGCCGGCCGCGGAGCACGCCCGCACACGGCGGCGAAACGGCGAACGGCCCTTGCCAGCCCCGCTGGCGGTGTCCTCACCATGATGAGCTTGACTCTGAAGCTTCTATAGATCGTCAAGTTGTAGGAGACGGCCCGGGTGTGCCGCTGAATGCACTGGTCAGGTGGTGGTAGACCTCGCGCGCGACAAAGCGCTTGAGGCAC